>NZ_JBGUAX010000013.1 GCF_041821065.1 Egicoccus sp. AB-alg2
GCTAACCCTCCCGGTCGGGATGTCGTCGCCTGATCCTACGGAAACCGCTCACCGTTGTCGGGCGGCGACGCTGACCAGAGTGCGGCGTTCTCCGTCACTGATCACCCCGTCGTCCCGCAGGGCGTTCGCCACCTCGACGACGTGCGCCACGAAGGCACCGTGATCGGGGTGCGCCTGGTCGTCGCCGATCAGGTCGTTGATGGTGCAGCCGTCACCGCGGTCGCGGTTGGGGACGCCGGTGTCCGTGCCGCGGATCACCACCGTCGCCCGGGCGTCCGGCTGCGGGCAGGGACCGCACCCCTCGGGGGTGGCCGCCACCTCGCCCAGCCCGCTCGGACGCAGCGCGGCGTCGGCCGTCAGGAGCAGCTTGTCCAGCGCCGCACCAGGCTCCCGGTTGCGGAACCACAGGGTGTGGCGGCCGGCCGTCAGCGACACCGTGCCCGGGTTGCGCCAGTTCCAGTCGCCGGCGCCCACGCCGGCCTGTACCAGCGGTTCGCCGTCGACCTGCAGCCACAGCGAGTCCGACGAGGAGTCGAAGCCGCGTCCGAGGTACCACAGCGCGTACTCGCCGGCGTCGGCCACCTCGAGGTCGTACCGGAGCCAGTCGCTGGCCGGCGCGTCCCTGTCGGCGTCCGGCGAGAGCTGGATCCACCCTCCGCCGGCGCGGTCCGGGTCCTCGTGCACGATCCATTCGCCGCCGACCTCCGACGGCTGCTCCGCCTCGATCCACAGGGGGGTGTCGGTGCCGAGGGTGTAGGTCTGGGTGCAGCCGACCGTGACGGTGACCGTCGTGGACCGACGGCTCGCGCCGTCGGCGTTCAGGGCGACGACCGCGTACGTGTAGGTCGCACCCGCTTCGACGTCCTCGTCGACGAAGGTGGTCGACGTCAGCTCCTCCGCGACCGGGTCCCAGCCGCCCTCGTGTTGCTGCGTGCGCACGACGGTGTAGGTGTCGGCGTCGTCGGCCGGCGTCCACGTGAGTTCGATGGCGCCCTCGCGCCCGGTCGCCGACAGCTCCGTGGGGGTCGCCGGCGGCTGCGGCTGCGGCTCGTCGTCCGGGCAGCCGGGCACGGGCAGCGCGTCGCCACCCAGCCCCGATGGCGTGTGCCCGGACATCGTGAGCAGGAACTTGTCCACGTTGGAGCCGGGCTTGCGGGCCTTCAGGTACAGGGTGACCCGCCCCTCGGGCAACGTGACCCGGTTGGCGCTGGTGGACAGACGCCAGCCCCACTCGCGCGGCAGGTTGAACTGCGCGGAGGGCGGCGCGTCACCGACGGCGACCCAGTACGAGTCCGAGTCCGCGTCGGGCCCGTAGCCCAGCGCGAGCATGCGGTACTCGCCCGCCACGGCGACGTCGAGCTCGTACGCCGCCCACGCATCGGTGTCGACGTCGTCCTTGGGCGCCGTCGGACCGGCCTGCAGGTAGGCCCCGCCGCTGCGGTCCGGGTCGTGCACGACGTGCAGGTCGCCGGAGACCTCCTGGAACCCCTCGGCCTCGATGAAGCTAAGGTCGGTGCCGTTGACGGGGTAGGCGTCGACGCAGGCGTCCTCGCAGGGCGTCGGCGCGGTCGCCTCGCCGCCCAGGCCGGTGGGCGTGTAGCGGGTGTCCTGAACGAGCAGCAGCTTGTCGATCCGGGCGCCGGTCTCGCGATGGTGGACGGTCAGCGTCTGGAACCCGCCGTCGAGGTGGGCGACGCTGGCCGCGGTCTTCCACCGCCACTGCCGCGAGTTGTCCATGATGGCCTGGAACGGCTCCTGGGCGTCCACCTGGATCCAGAAGCTGTCGGAGCTGGCGTCGTCGCCCTGGGCGAGCAACCACACGCGGTACGCGCCCGGCTCGTCCACCTGCAGGTCGAAGCGCAGGTAGTCCTGGCCGCTCGGCGCCGAGCCGGCGCCGCCGCCGCCCTGCGACTGCAGGTAGGCGCCGCCGGAGCGGTCCGGGTCCTCGTGTCGCTCGAACGCGCCGGCGAGTGCGGCGTGGTCCTCCGCCTCGAAGTAGTTCGGCGCCTCGCCGGAGATCGCGATGGTGGGGGTGCAGCCGGCGATCGCCAAGGCCTCACGTGACGCCGGACCGGTGCCCGAGTCGTTGGTCGCGTGGACGACGTAGTAGTAGGTGTCGCCGTCCGTGACCGCCGTGTCCGCCCAGCGGGTGGCGGTCAGCCCCTCGGCGACCGCGGTGTAGGGCCCGCCCGGCGTGGTGGCCCGCCGCACCTCGTAGCTGGTGGCGCGAGGCGCGGGATCCCAGGTGAGCGTGACCTCGCCGGGAGCGCGGTCCGAGCGCAGTCCGGTCGGGGCGTCGGGGGCCTCGGCGAACGGTCGGGTGACGACGGCGTCCGACGGTGCGCTGGCACCGGCGGCGTTCTCGGCGACGATCGCGTACCGGTAGGTCGTGCCGTTGGTCAGGCCGGTGTCGGTGAACGCGGTGTCCGTGACCGTGGCCACCTCGGCGAACTCGCCGTCGCCGGTGGCACGCAGGACCCGGTAGCCGTCGGCGTCGACGGCGCGGTTCCAGCTCAGCTGCACCGTCGAGTCCGACGGCACGGCGTGCAGGCCGGTCGGCGCGTCGGGGGCCGTCAGCCCGGCCCGGACCGTCACCGGGTCCGACGGCGCGCTGGCACCCGCCTCGTTGCGGGCGACCACGCGGTAGGTGTGGTCGCTGCCGGCGACCACGTCGGTGTCACGGAAGGCCGGGCCGGTGACGGTCGCGACCGCCGCCTCCTCGCCGCCGTCCACCGACCGCAGCACCTCGTAGTCGACCGCGCCCGGTGACGCGGACCAGGTCAGCTCCACGCCGCCGTCACGGGCGCGCCCGTCCAGTCCCGTCGGGGTGGCGGGTGCCTCCGCGGCCGCGGAGAAGGTCACCTCGACGTCGCCGCCCGCCGGCAGCTGCAGGGTGGCGCGCCCGTCGGCGACGTCGACCGTGACGGGCTCGCGGTCCAGCGTCGCGCCGGTCACCGAGCGGCCCGTGGGGACGGTGAGGGTGAGGGCCGTCGCGTCGTCGGTGTCGCGGGCCACCTGCCCGTGCCAGGCGCGCGGGTCGGACACGTCCAGGGCCACCGCGACCGGCCGGTCCGTGGTG
This sequence comes from Egicoccus sp. AB-alg2, assembly GCF_041821065.1. Classification (NCBI taxonomy): domain Bacteria; kingdom Bacillati; phylum Actinomycetota; class Nitriliruptoria; order Egicoccales; family Egicoccaceae; genus Egicoccus; species Egicoccus sp. AB-alg2. The sequence goes on from NZ_JBGUAX010000013.1 coordinate 3,080, forward strand.
ACGACCGTGTCGCCGCCGACTGCCAGGGCGGTGAGGTCACGACCGGCAACGTGCTGCAGCGCGTCGCCGACCCGCCGGGCCCAGACGAAGCTCGCCTCCGCCTGCAGGCCGTCGACGTCCAGCGGACCAGCCGCCGCGCGTGCCGCGACGACGTCGGTGCCCTCGTCGACGGTGACGCGGGCCGCCAGCACCTCCCCGGACGACAGGTCGTCGAACGCCGGCGCCGTCGCGTCGATCGCGCCGGGGACGAGGACCTTGAGGTACTGCGCGTCGGTCCCGGTCTGGGTGATCTCGAGCTTGGTGACGTCCTCGACGTCCGTCGACGGGTCCGGGTACTGCGGGCCCGCTCGGTTCGAGCCGTCGCCGTAGGGGTTGAAGCGGCCGGGCGCGGTGCCCACCGTGGCGTCGGTGGGGAGCACGAAGGCGTGCATGCGCGCGGCGTCACCCCACGGCCCCTCCTCCGTCGTCCACTGCCAGCGGGAGCCGGCGCCGACCACCTCACCACGGTTGTGGTAGCGCGACACCCACGTCTTGTCGGTGGTCGCCTCGAGCGAGTCGGTGACGACGAAGTAGTCCTGGCCCGGGAACGCCAATGCGCGGGTGTGCCGGGCGTCCTGGTCGTCCCAGTAGGGGGCCGACTTCTGCGCGAAGTCGAAGAAGCCCGTGTCAAGGAAGTGCGACGTCGGGTCGGGGTCGCCCAGCGCGGACCCGTCGGCCGTGATGACGTTGTGGTGCTCCGGGCCCTTCCACTCGTTGCGGCCGCTGAAGCGCTGCGGCCCGAAACCGTTGTCGTTGGCGAGGATGGTGTTCTCCGCCTCGATCAGGAACTGCAGCGCGTCCGCGTGGTCGTGGTTGTTGCTCATCGCCGTGCCCTCGAAGTAGGCCCAGCGGGTGTGCGGCTGCGCGAAGTCCCAGTCGCTGCGGAAGACCGTGGCGCCGCCGCGCGGGCCCGCGTCGAAGTCGACCGTGCCGCTGGCCTCGGGCTGGACCTCGGCGAGGGTCACGTCGTAGAGCACGATCTCGTCCGGCCAGGCGTAGTACTGGTTGCGGGCGCCGGTGAAGTCGTCCGGGTAGCGCACCGGCTCGTGGTCGGTGGCGAAGAAGCGCCACTGGAACAGCTCACCGAGGCTCGCGCCGGGGTGCAGGTCGGTGGGCGTGTCGGCGTAGGCGGACGCGACCGTCATGAGCCAGGTGTGCTTGTACCAACCGTCCTCGACGTTGGGGGTCCAGCCCTTCGGGTTCGAGGTCTTCAGCTGCCACTCGAACGCGGGCTGCAGCAGCGGGAACAGGTCCTGCCCGGCGGCGTTCTTGTAGTGCCACAGGAACGGCGTCGAGTTGATGACCGTGAAGATCCAGTAGTAGCCGCCGCCGTCGCGGTGGATGCCGTCGCGCGTGAACATGTACTTCCACACGCGGTGGAGGTTGGCCATGCCCTTGTCGAGGTAGGCCTGCGCGTCGGGGTCCTCCGCGAACGCCATCGCCCACGACCCCTGGGCGGCCCCGACCTTCGAGCGGTGGTTGTGGCTGCGCACGCTCTCGCGGTCGAGGTACTCGTCCATCCAGTCCGCGCCGACCTTGATCGCGTCCCGCATCGCCTGCACGTCGTCGGCGGGGATCGGTGGCACGTCGTCCGCGACGCCCTCGGCCATGACCCAGTCGTAGGCGACCGCGTAGTTGGTCATCTGCATCGCCACGTACTGGTCGGTGGTCTGCAGCTGCTCGTAGGCCGCCTTCAGGTTCGCCACCGCCTGGTCGCGGTAGCGCACGTCGCCGGTGACGACCCAGGTGAACGACAGGGCCTTGGCGGCCTTGGTCTTCACGTCGTCGTTCGTGCTCACCGGCTCGGTGAGCCAGCGGTCCGCGTCGGTGCGGATGCGGTCCCAGTTGCCCGCGTAGAAGCCGTGCGGGTCCTCCCGGTCGCCGAGCGCCCGCGCGCGGATCTCGGGGATCTCCTCGGCGGTGAAGTACAGGCTCGGATGCGCCTCCGCGTCCGGCAGCACGCCCGTGTCGGGGACCACGATGCCCTCCCACCAGGCCTCGTCGGGGTCGTCGCCGGTCGATTCGCCCGGGATCAACGGCGGACTGGCGGCCAGCGCCGGTGGCGGCACACTGCCGACCAGCAGTGCCAGGACCAGGGCGGCCACGACGACGAACGGGCGGCGCACGGCGAGGGACACGATCGAGCTCCCGACTCTCTCCTGAGCGTTCGCATATACGAACGCTGTTCACGAGTCAGAACCCTAAGCCGATCACCCCGTCGTCCGGTAGGGGGTGACACCGGCGTGCTGCGCCACGCGCACGCCGCGGTGGCCTGTTCGCACAGGCGCCCACCACAGGCGGGCCAGCGCGCCGCGCGATCAGCGGGTGCGGAACCCCAACGCGGACTCGGCCCGGACCCGGGCACGTTGCATCGCCTCGACGATCTCCGTCTCCACCTGCGGTGTGAGCCGGATCATCGGCACCGAGCAGCTGATGGCGTCGCGCACCAGGCCCTCGCGGCGCAGTGGCACGGCGATGCACCGGATGCCCTCGGTGTTCTCCTCGTTGTCGAGCGCGTAGCCGCGTTCACGGGTGAGTGCGAGCTCGTCGCGCAGGCGGCCGTGGTCGACGATCGTGTTGGGCGTCAGGCGCCGCAGCTCGTCGGGCAGCATCACGCGCACCGCGTCCGGGTCCTGCATCGACAGCACCGCCTTGCCCAGGGCGGTCGCGTGCGCGGGCAGGCGCCGGCCGATCGCGGAGAACAGCCGCAGGGGGTGCCGGGACTCGCGCTTGGCGAGGTAGACGATGTCGGCGCCGTCGAGCCGACCGAGGTGCACCGTCTCGCCGACCTCGTCCGCGAGCTGGTCGAGGGCGTCACGGGTCAGCGCCACGACGTCGTCGCTGTCCACGTAGGACGCGCCGACCAGCAGTGCCCGCACGCCCAGGCCGAAGCGCAGCCCGGACGGGTCGGTCTGGATCCAGCCCATGTCCTGCATGGTGCGCAGGATCGCGTGCAGGCTCGACTTCGGGATCGCCAGGTCGCGCGCGAGCTCGCCCAGCGTGCGGCGCTCACCGACGGCCGCAAGGTGCTCGAGGATCTCGAGCGTGCGTTCCGAGGACTTGACGGTCCGGAACTGCTCCCGCGTCTCCATGTCGGTCATGCCCTACCCCTCCTGCCGGCCCCGGCGTATTCCACGCTAGTTGGGGCCGCGATCCCGCGCCGGTTCGGTCGCCGACCCCGTACCGATGGCTTGACGGACGGTGGCCGGTCTGCGTATGTTCGCCTACCAGAACGACGTTCGCAAATGTGAACGCCCGGACGGGGCGTCGAGGAGAGCTTCGCCGGGTGCGGCGACACGAACGGGTGAGGTGCGCGTGGATCTGGTGACCCTGGGCGAGACGCTGGTCTGCCTGAGCGGGCAGGAAACCGGCCGCCTGGAGACCGTGCGCACCTTCCGCAAGTCGGTGGGTGGCGCGGAGTCCAACACGGCCATCGGGCTGGCTCGGCTCGGCCTCCGCTCGGCCTGGCTCAGCGGTGTCAGCCTCGACGGGTTCGGCGAGGAGATCCTGAAGCTCCTGCGCGGCGAAGGCGTGGACGTCGAAGGCGTCGTCCGCGGTCCCCAGCCGACCGGGCTGATGGTCAAGGAACGCCGCGCCCCCGGTGATGTCCACGTCCACTACTACCGGCAGGGTTCGGCGGCGTCGTACTTCGACGCCGACGACCTCGAGCCGGCCCGCATCACCGCGGCACGCCGCCTGCACGTGACCGGCGTGACGCTCGCCCTGGGTGCGGCGCCGCGTCGCGCGGTCCACCGCGCCGTGGAGATCGCCGCGGCCGCGGGCATGCCGATCAGCTTCGACCCGAACCTGCGGCTCAAGCTGTGGACGGTCGACGAGGCGGTCGCCGCCTGCGCGGAGCTCTTCCCGTACGTGACCGACCTGCTCTGCAACGAGCAGGAGGCGATGCTGCTGGCCGGCTCCGCCACGCTGGACGCCGCCGTCGAGTCGCTGCTGGACCGGGGTTTCCCGACCATCGTCGTCAAGCGCGGCGAGTTCGGCGCCGTCGGCTATCGCGACGGTGACGTCGTCCATCAGGAGGCGTGGCCGGTCCAGGCGGTCGACTCCGTCGGTGCGGGCGACGCGTTCAACGCCGGCTACCTGTACGGGCAACTCACCGACCTGTCGTTCAAGCGGTCGCTCGAGGTGGGCAACTGGACCGCCTCGCACGTCGTCGCCCACATCGGCGACTACGAGGGCTTCCCGACCGCCGACGACTACCGCACCTGGGTCGACCAGGACGTCGAGGTGACGCGATGAGCGCGCTGTTGCGCGGCATCGACGACGCGGTCGCGGCGATCGGCGCGACCGGCATCGTCGCGGTCGTCCGCACCGACACGGCCGAGCAGGCCGTGGAGCTGACGCGCGCGGCGGTCTTCGGCGGCATCCGGGCGGTGGAGATCACGTTCACCATCCCGGACGCGGCCGAGGCCCTGCGGACGCTGGCGGCCGAGCTGCCCGACGAGGTCGTCCTGGGCGCCGGCACGGTGCTCACCATCGACGACCTGGAGACCGCAGCCGCCGCTGGCGCCCGCTTCGCGATGTCGCCACTCGTCGACCCGACGATCGTGGACGCCGGCGCGCGCGCCGGGCTGGCGGTCGTCCCGGGCGCCATGACGCCCACCGAGGTCGGGGCGGCCCTGCGTGCGGGGGCCCCGGCCGTGAAGATCTTTCCGGCCGCATCGGTCGGGACGGCGCACCTGTCCGCGCTGCGGCAGGTCTTCCCGGAGGCACGCCTCGTGCCCACCGGGGGCGTCGAGCCGGACGCCGTCCGGCAGTGGAGGAACGCGGGGGCCTTCGCGCTCGGCATCGGGGGAGCAATCGACAAGGCAATGCGTCACGGCGGTGTCGCCGCGGTGCACCAACTCTCCGGCCACGTGACCCGGAACTGGGTCGCGGGCAACACTTCACCGTTGGGAGGCGGCAGATGAGACGGCAACGCAAGCTCCTGGCATCCATCCTGGGTGCTGCACTGATGTTGACAGCCTGTGGCGGCGGGGACGCGAGTGAGCCCGCCGCCGTCGGCGACGGCGACGGCGCCACCGACGCCGTCGACGACCCCGAGGGCGACGAGGGCGACGCCGAGGGCGCGTCCGACGTGTCGGGCACCATCGACCTGCTGACCCCGCTGTTCGAGGGCTCCAGCGGTGCCGAGGCGCTCGAGGGCGAGATCCTGCCCGCCTTCTACGAGCAGTACCCGGACGTGACCGTCAACGTCGAGTACACGACCTACGGCAACCTCAACGAGCGCCTGACCACGGCGGTCGCATCCGGTCTCGTCCCCGACGTGCTGATGATGGGCGTCGGCTGGATCGAGCCGTTCGCGTCGCAGGGGATCCTCGCGGACCTCGGCGAGCACGGCATCACGGTCGACGAACTGGCCGAGGACATCAACGAGGCCGTCCTGCGTGCCGCCCAGTACGACGGCAAGCTCTACGGCATCCCGCTCATGCTCGACGCCCGTATCGGCATCTATCGCAAGAGCATGTTCGAGGAGGCCGGGCTCGACCCGGAGCAGCCGCCGACCAGCTGGGAGGAGCTGCGCGAGTACGCGATCGAGCTGACCGAACGCGACGAGAACGGCAACCTCGAGCGGGCCGGCCTGGACCTGTTCGCGCACGACCTGCGCCAGATCTGGATGCCGTTCCTGTTCTCCAACGGTGGCGAGCTGTTCGACGACTCCGGCCAGGAGGTCCTGTTCAACTCGCCCGAGGGCGTCGAGGCGCTCGAGTTCATGAACCAGCTGGTCAACGAGGACGGCGTCACGGAGGTCGGCTTCGAGACGGGCACCGACCTGCGCCTCATCCAGGTCGACCAGGCCGCGATGATGATCGGCCACAACGACCTGTGGCGCATCGCCGAGGAGTCCAGCCCGGAGATCCTCGACGACCTCGGCGCGTTCGTCATCAACGAGGAGCGGCCGGCGTTCTTCCACGGCGGCACGATCGTGAACGTCGCGGCGAACACCGACAACCCGGAGGCGGCGGTCGCCCTGGCGCGCCACCTGGCGGCGCCCGAGGCGTCGCTCATCGCCAACGAGCAGCGCGGCAACGTGCCCGTGCACAAGGACCTGCTCGACAGCGAGTACGTGCAGAACAACCAGCTGGTCCAGTTCGTGATGGAGAACCTGGAGCACGCCTACCCCGAGGGTGGCACCGAGGCCTGGATGGAGGCCCGGGGCAACTTCGCCACCTCGCTCGAGGAGGCCCTGCTGGGTGTCAAGAGCCCCAAGCAGGCGTTGGATGACCTGGCCGCGTTGACCGAGGCCGCGATCCAACGCTGAGCAGGATCGAGGGTCGGGCGGTGCACCACCCCCCGCCGCGCCGCACCGCCCGCCCTCGACCTGTGACCCCGCACGTCAAGGAGATCGCCAGATGAGCGCCACCGCCCCCGAGGTGGAAGCGGGCGCCGTCGCCCGGCAGCCCGGACGGGTGGGCGGCCGGCGCCGCTATCCGCGTTTCGAACGTCGCCAGCGCCGCGCCGGCTACCTGCTGTGCGCACCGGCCGTGGTGCACATGGTCGCCTTCACGTTGCTGCCGGTGTTCGCGGCCCTGTGGCTGAGCTTCACCGATTACCGGGTCCTCACGCCGCCGACCTGGGTGGGCATCGACAACTACGTCGCGATGTTCTCCGACCAGGCGTTCGTGAAGTCGATCTGGAACACGACCGTCTACACCTTCTTCACCGTCCCCTTCGCGATGTTCCTGGCGCTGCTGATCGCGGTGGCCCTCAACGAGAAGATCCGGGCGCGGGCCTGGTACCGCGCCGCCTTCTTCCTGCCGCACGTCACCGCCACGGTCGCCGTCGCGATGGTGTGGATCTGGATGTACAACCCACGGATCGGGCTGTTCAACGCCGCGTTGGGCGTGCTCGGGATCGGGCGGATCAACTGGCTGGGCGACCCCAGCTGGGCGATGCCGTCGGTGATCCTGATGGGGATCTGGCAGGGGATCGGCGTCAAGATGCTGATCTACCTGGCGGCGCTGCAGGGCATCCCCGAGCACCTCTACGAGGCGGCCTCGATCGACGGGGCCAGCAAGCGTCAGCAGTTCGTCCACATCACGATCCCGATGCTGAAGTACGCGACGTTCTTCGTCTTCGTGATCTCCCTGATCGACTCGTTCCAGGTGTTCGACTCGATCTGGGTCATGACCCAGGGTGGCCCGGTCAACTCCACGACCGTGATGACCTACGAGGTCTACCGCAGCGCCTTCCAGAGCTTCCGGATGGGTTACGCCAGCGCCCAGGCGGTGCTGCTGTTCGCCATCATCTTCGTGCTCACCGTCGTGAGCAAGCGGCTGACGAGGTCCGACGATGTCTAGCCAGACCGCCACGCCGCCCCCCAAGGACGCGCTGCAGCGCAGCGCCCCGCTGCGCCCCCCAGCGTCCCGGAAGCCCCGGGCGGCGGCCCCCTCCAGCCGCCGCCCGCGGGCGGGCCGGGTGGTGCTCTACGTGGCGCTGACGGCGGGCGCGATCTTCATGGTGCTGCCGTTCGTGTGGATGCTGCTCACCTCGGTGAAGACCCCGCAGGAGATCGCCTCGTTCCCGCCGACCTGGATCCCCCGCGAGTGGCGGTTCGGGAACTACGTCGACGCGATGCGGGCCGCGCCCTTCGGCTACTACTTCCGCAACAGCCTCTTCATCGCGCTCGGGCAGACCACCGGGACGGTGGTGTTCGGCGCGATGACCGGCTACGCCCTGGCACGGATGCGGTTCCGCGGCCGCGAGGTGGTGTTCCTGCTCTTCATCTCGATGATGATGGTCCCCACCTACGTCAAGGTCCTGCCGCAGTTCCTGATGATGAAGATGATGCCGTTCTTCGGCGGCAACGACTGGCTCGGACAGGGCGGCACCGGCTGGCTCGACACCTGGTACGCGCTCATCGTCCCCGGCGCGATCAGTCCGTTCGCGATCTTCCTGTTCCGCCAGTTCTACCTGACGCTGCCGAAGGACCTCGAGGAGGCGGCCCGGATCGACGGGATGAGCGAGTTCGGGATCTTCGCGCGGATCATGACCCCGCTGATCAAGCCGGCCATCGCGACCGTCGCCCTGCTGCAGTTCCAGAACAGCTGGAACAACTTCCTGTGGCCGCTGCTCGTCACCACGCGGCAGGACCTGCGGGTCATCCAGTTGGGCCTCGCCGTCTTCCAGCAGTCGGAGACCACGGCGTGGGCCTTCCTCATGGCCGGCACCACGCTGGCCACGATCCCGATGGTCCTGCTGTTCCTCGTTGCCCAGCGCTACTTCGTGCAGGGCCTGTCCGGCGTCGCCGTCAAGGGCTGACGCCACGACCTGCCGGCGTCGATCACGCCGGCCCCCCACCTCGTCACGCCAAGGAGCACCCATGCAGATCGACCTGACCGGCCGTCGGGCGCTGGTGACCGGCGCCGCCCACGGGATCGGCCGTGCCGTCGCCATCGCACTCGCAAAGGCCGGCGCCGACGTCGTCGTGCACTACGCCAACAGCGCCGACGCTGCCAAGCAGACCGTCGCCGACATCGAGGAGACCGGTCGCCGGGCCGCCGCCATGCAGGCCGATGCGACCCGCGAGGACGAGGTCGAGCGGCTGGTGACGGACGCGCTCGAGTTCCTCGGCGGTGACCTCGACATCCTCGTGAACAACGCGGGCCATCTCGTCGAGCGGCGCCCGATCGCCGACATGGACACCGCACTGTGGCACCGGGTCGTCGACGTGAACGTCCTGAGCGCCTTCCTCGTCAGCCGCGCCGCGATCCCGTCGCTGAAGCGCGCCGGCGGCCGCATCGTGAACATGGGCTCGCTGGCCGGCCACAACGGTGGCGGCCCCGGCTCGGTCGCCTACGCGACCGCCAAGGCGGCCGTGCACGGCTTCACCCGCGGCCTGGCCAAGGAACTGGCCGGTGACGGGATCACCGTGAACGCCCTGGCGCCCGGCTTCATCGGCCAGACCGCCTTCCACGACACCTTCACGCCCGACGACGCCCGTCGCAACATCGTCGCCGGCGTGCCGCTGCAGCGCGAGGGCACGCCCGACGACGTGGCCGGTGCCGTCCTCTACCTGGTGTCGCCGCTGGCCGACTACGTCACCGGCCAGGTGCTGGAGGTCAACGGCGGCCTCCTGATGAAGTGACGGCCGACACCGTCCGCTCCGGCGCTGCTCCTTCTCCCGGCAGTGCCGGCCACCAGCCGCCGCGCCGCGGCGGCTGGTGGCACGCGTACGTCTGTCCCGTGCACCACACCGAACTGCTGGCGCCGGACGTCGACGACCCGCGCGAGCACGTCTGTCCGCACGGCTGCCGGCTGGCCGGCGAACCGTTCGACAGCGCCGCGCTGGTGTACCGCTACCAGGCCGAGGCACGGCGGCTGCGGGTGCTCGCCCGCGACGCGGCCGCCGGCGACGCCGACGCCGGCGTCTCGGCCCGGGCGCTGGCGGTCCGACTGCTCGGGCTCCACGCCGGCGCCGGCACCGGCGACTGGAACGCCGACGCGGCCCCGTGGATGCTGCGCGGCAAGCTGTTCCACCAGGCCCTCACCGAGGCCATCTGGGCCACCAACGTCGGCCACGGGCTGTGGACCCTGCGCGACGCCGATCTGGTGGACGCGGACCTGGCCACCGGCATCGCCCGCTTCGCCGCCGACGTGGCCGTCAACGTCATCGAGGCCCGTGACGTGCTCGTGCACGACCGGGCCGACTTCCCGAACAACTACACCGCGTGGCTGAACGCGGCCGGGGCCGTCGCGTCCCACCTGGCCGGCGGCGACGCGGCGCGTGGCCCCTGGCTGCTCGGCGAGCACGGCCAGTACGCCCACGTGCTCGCGGCCACCGGCGCCGACGGCTGGGAGTGGGAGGGCGCCACCTACTACCACGTGTTCGTGCTGCGGGCGTACCTGCTGTCGATGCGCGGAATCGAGGTGGCCGCCGTGCCCGCAGCGGTCCGCGACCGGCTCGCGCGGATGCTGGCCGTGCTGCCCGCCGTCGCCGCACCGGACGGGCGGCTGCCCGCCCTGCACGACTCGCCCTACCGGCGCGACGTCTCCGACCAGGAGGTCCTCGAGGTCGTCGCCATCGGCCGTCAGCTCGCGAGCGTCGACGGTCTCGATCCGCTGGCCTCGGCCGCGCGGACCTCGCTGGGCGAGCGCGACGACCGGCTCGACACGCGCCTGACCGGCTGGCTGCACGGCGAGCCGGCGGACCTACCGGCGCTGGCCGGCGGTGGGCCCTGCGACCTGTTCGAAGAGGTCGGCTACACGGTCCTGCGCGGCCGCGACGGCAGCTGGCGGGCACTGCTCGACCACGGCCCGCACGGCGGCTCCCACGGCCACCTCGACAAGCTCGCGCTGTACGTCGAGTCGGCCGCGGCCTGGCAGCCCGACGCCGGCATCACGCCCTACGCCAGCGGCATGCGCGACCACTACGGCAGCACGCTCGCGCACCCGACCTTCCGGGTCGACGGACGCGACCAGCAGCAGTGCACCGGCCGTCTCGAACGCTTCGACGTGCGCGGCGACGCGGTGACGGTCGTCGCGTCCGCCGACGACGCGTACCCGGGGGTCCGTGCCAGCCGCACGCTGCACCTGCACGGCGGCTGGCTGCTCGACGTCGTCGAACTCGCGTCCGCCGAGGTGAAGGGCACGGACGCGCATGAGCTCACGCTGCAGTTCCGGCCCGCCGTACCCGTCACGCTGCGTGCCACCGAGGACGGGTTCGCGATCCGGTGGCACGACCCGGCCGGGGACCTCGCGACCTGGCACGTGACCGACGCGGACGCCGTGTGCCGCCCCGTCCCGCTGCCCGGGCCCGCCGACGACCCGATGACGAGCGCCACTGGCATCGACTGGACCGTCCGCGGCCACCACGCCCGGTTCTGCACCGTCTGGCAGCCGGCCGGCGAGGCCGAGCGCGACGCGGTCGTCGCCGTCCACCTCGAGCCCGACGGCGTCGTGGTCCGCACGGCCGCCGGCAGCACCCATCACCAGCCCCTGTGACCCACCGCCCGCCCGCACCGACGGAAAGCTGTCCCGTGACACGCCGCACCATCCGCCTGTCCACGATCGTGCTGGTCGCACTGCTGGCGCTGCTGCCACTGGCCGGCACGGCGGCCGTGGCGGCGGATCCGCCCCAGGCGTGGGAGGTCGTCGAGGTCACCGCCACCTCCAGTGACGGCAACATCCCGGAGAACGTCCTCGACGGCGACCTCACCACCCGCTGGTCGGCGCAGACGCTCGACCCGGCCGACCCGGAACACCTGACGGTGGACCTCGGCAGCGTGCGGCCGGTCGGCTACCTCGGCATCGCCTGGCACCAGGGCGACCAACGCCAGGCCCTGTTCGGCATCGCCGTCTCCACCGACGGCGCCTCCTGGCAGACCGTCGCCGACGACCGCGCCTCCTCCGGCGAGGCGATCGACCTCGAACCGGTCGCCTTCGACGACGTGGACCCCCGTGACGGTCTCGACGCCCGCTACGTGCGCTACCTCGGCTACGGCAACACCAACAGTGGCTGGAACAGCGTCACCGAGGTGCGTGTGTATGCCCCGCACCCCGACGGAGCGGTCGTTGAGGAACTGGCCGGGAACGTGCCGCAGCCGGACCCCGACGCCGAGCCGTACACCGTGCCGGGGCTGACCGAACCCGACGGCAGCCCACGCGCGACCGAGGCGCCGGCCCCCACGACGGGACGCAGCCTGGACGTCACCGACTTCGGCGCGGACCCCGCCGACGACGGCAACGACGACGCGCCGGCGCTGCGGGCCGCCATCGAGGCCGCCGAGCCCGGCGACGAGGTCGTCCTACCGGCCGGCACCTACGACCTCGTGTCGACGATGCCGAGCGACCGCTCGTCGAACGTGGCGTTGCGGAGCGGGGTTTCCCTGCGCGGCGCGGGCCCCGAGGCGACGATCCTGCGCTCGCACCTGTCCAGCGTCGACGGTGCCGGCAAGGTCCTGCGCGGCTACGGGGTCAACGACATCGAGGTCAGCGGGCTGACCGTGACCTCGACCTTCGACGGGCCGTTCTCCACCGACCACCGCGCGACCGACGCCGGCGGGGGGCCGCAGTACGGGATCTTCCTCACCGACGCGGCGACGCGCCCGAGTCAGCGGGTCCTGATCGCCGACGTGGTCGTCGAACGGTTCGAGCGGATGGGGGTGCGGATCGAGAACAGCAGCGACGTCGTCGTCGAGCGCGCGACCTTCCGCGACGCGACCGGCGTCGGCGGTGGCGGCCAGGGCTACGGCGTGTCGATCCAGGGGATCCCGAAGACCGACCGGCTCGGGTTCCCCAACGACAGCCGCCACAACGTCGTGCGCGACTCGACGTTCGTCGGGCCGCACCTGCGCCACGGCGTGCTGCTGCAGTTCTGGACCCACAACAACCTCGTCGCCGACAACACGTTCACGGAGATCGTGCTCGACGCCATCGACCTGCACGGCGAGGACGAGTACCTCAACGAGGTCCGTGGCAACGACGTCCGCGACGGCGCGGCCGCGGCGATCGCACTGGGCAACACCGGTGGCAGCCCGCCGTCCAACCACGACGCCTCGGGTCCCGGCAACTGGATCCATGGCAACGTGATCAGCGGCAACCGCGAGGGCATCAAGATCCACATGGGCTCGCCGGACACGCTGGTCGAACGCAACACGATCACCGGCACCGCGTCACCCGACCGCGCCGACGCGATCCTGGTCCTCAACGCCCCGGGCACCGTCGTGCGCGACAACGTCGTCAGCGGCAACCGGGCCCCGGGGTTCTGGGGCATCCGCCTGGCCGTCGACCCCGGTGACGCCAACGCCGGTGGGGTCGGCGCCGGCATCCCCACCGACGTCACGATCACGGGCAACCGCGTGACCGGCAACACCGGCGGGCTGTGGGTCGCCGCCGGCGAGGACCTGACGATCGAACGCAACGTCATCCGCGGCAACGGCCAGGACGTGCGCATCGACGAGACGCCCGAGCCCGAGCCGGACCCCGACCCGCAGGCCGAGGTCGTCGCGCCGACGGACGACTCGATGATCGACAACGGCCAGCCAACGACGACGTACGGCGACGCGAGCCTGCTGAAGTGGAAGCAGAACGCCAGCGGCTCGATCCAGCGGCTGGTGTGGTACCGCTTCGAGGTCGACGCGCCCGCCGACGTCGACCGTGCGGTCCTCGAGTTGTCGGCCAAGCTCAACGCCACGACGGCGACCGAACCGCCCTTCACCTTCGAGGTCCACGCCATCGACGACACGGGCTGGTCCGAGGACACCCTCACCTGGGACAGCGCCCCGGTCACCACCCTGACGCCGGCGACGAAGGTCGGTGAGTTCACGATGGCCGGACCGTTCGAGGCGGTCCAGCGCTTCCGCGTCGACGTGACCGACGCGGTGCGGGCCAGCACCGACGGCACCGTCACCCTGGTGGTGGGCGACCCGGCCGGCCAGGACGCCAACGTCGACAGCTATTCCAAGGAACGCGGCGACACCTCGCTGCGCCCGACCCTGGTGGTGAACCGATGACCGACGTCGACCGTTCCAAGCTGCTGCTGCCCGGGCGTCGCCTCCAACGGCTGCGCGAGGAGATCCGCGACGTACGGGCGAGCCAGTTCCGCCGCCTGTACGAGCAGGCCGACTGGTACCGCCACCAGCAGCCACCGGCCGAGCACCCGACGGCCAGCATCACGTTCTTCGGGCCGGCCGCGGCGAACCTGTCGCTGCTGCACCTGCTGACCGACCAGGACCACTACCTCGACGAGGCCCGCCGGTGGATCTTCACCGCGGCGCGCTATCCCCACTGGGGCAAGGCGCACATGCCCGACCACGACCTCGACGCCGGCTGGCTGTCGTACGGGCTCTCGCTGGCCTACTCCTGGATCGGTGACCGGCTGCCCGCGGCCGAACGCGAGGAGCTCGAGGCCAAGCTGTTGCTCCAGGGCCAGCGGCTGTACGACTTCGCCGTGGAGTCCGAGGGCGGCTGGTGGTCCAGCTCCTACTGGCAGAACCACAACTGGATCTGTTACGCGGGCCTGGCGACGGCCGGCTACGCCCTGCAGGACCGCCACCCCGAGGCGCGCGAGTGGACCAAGCGCGCCGAGGAGAACTTCCGCAAGGTCCTCGAACTGCTGCCCGAGGACGGCTCCAACTGCGAAGGCGTCGTCTACTGGCGCTACGGCGTGCCGTGGATCGCGACCTACCTCGACGTGCTCGAGCAGGCCACCGGCACCGACCTGTTCCCCGACAGCCCGTACCTGCGCGAGACGTTCTGGTACCGGCTCTACCAGGCGGCGCCGAACCTCGAGGAGATCGTCAACCACGGCGACTGCCACGACCGGCGCAGCGGCCACTCCGTCGCCTTCTACTACCTGCTGGCGAAGAAGTACCGCCTCCCGCAGGCGCAGTGGCTGGCCCGGCAGGTCGCCGAGCGCGGCTTCTGGCGCGAGGCCTACGAGTCCGGCGTGAAGCCGGGCGTGATGCCCGAGGCGTTCCAGGAACTGCTCTGGTACGACCCGACCGTCCCCGAGCAGGACGTGCGGGACCTGCCGACCCAGCGGTACTTCCCGGACCTCGGGCTGGTCGTGGCCAGGACCGGGTGGGACCGCGACGCGACGATGGTGTCGTTCAAGGCCAGCCCCGGCGGGGGGCACAAGGCCTGGGAGCGGGCCAAGCGGTTCAAGGACGAGGACGGCTGGGACACGCTCAACGCCGGCCACCACCACCCTGACGCCAACGCGTTCGTGCTGCTGAGCCGGGACGCGTTCCTGGCCATCGACGACGGCTATGCCAACCGCAAGCGGGCCGCCAACCACAACCTCGTCCTCGTCGACGGGCAGGGCTTCGTCAACGAGGACCGCTACCACGTCTACAAGGAGTTGCCCTACCAGCACCAGGCCCGCATCCGGTCGCACGCGGCCGGCGCCGGCTACGTCCACGCGGTCGGGGAGTCGGCCGCGATGTACGAACCGGCCCTGGGCGTGCGTCAGGTCGACCGGCACCTGTGGTTCAGCCCGCTCGGGCACACCGTGCTGCTCGACCGACTGGCCGCCGACGCCGACCGCACCTGGACGTGGCTGCTGCACAGCGACCACCCGGCGACCGCGGATGCGGAGCGCCTGCACCGCATCCGCAAGGCCCGGGCCCGCCTCGACGTCCACCACGTGCGGCCCGACGCGCTGGACACGGAGATCGGCGAGACCGAGATCTACGCCAACCCGACCGCCAGCACGCCGAGCCTGGAGATCCGGCGCGTCCAGCAGACCCTGCGCGTCCACGCCGGACCGGCCCGCGAGGCCACGTTCCTCGCGGTCCTGGACGCGCGTGACGACCACGACCCCGACACGTCGCACGTCACCGCGCTGGACGTGGACGGCGAAGGTCAGGCCGTGAGGATCGAGCGCGGCAGCGACGTCGAGGTGGTGCTCCTCGAGGTGGCCGCCGGCGCCACGGCCGGCGACGTCTCCGCGACTGGCGCGGCCGCGGTGGCCGCCCAGGCCGACGGCCGCCAGGTGCTCGGCGTCGCCCACGGCACCCGCGTCGCGCGGGGCGGCCGCGAGGTGGTCGCCTCCGCCACCGCGTCCGTCTTCGTGACCTGGGACGCCTACGAGGTCGGCGTGGACGTCAGCGCCGACACGGACGTCGAGGTGACCGTGACGGCCGACGCGCCCGTCAGCGTGCGTGCCGACGGGGTCGCGGTCGTCCCGGAGGACGGCCGCGTGCGCCTGCACGTGCCGGCCGGCACCCACCGGGTGACCTGGACGCGCTAGTGGGTGACGCTGCGCCCGTGAAGGGCGAACGCTGGGAGACCCGGGTGCTCGGCTGGCTCGAGCACCCGGTCAACCTCGTGCTCGCGAACCTCGTGTGGTTCGTGCTCGTCCTGCCGGTGGTGACGTGGTTCGCGGCCGCCGTCGCGCTGGCACACAGCGTCGACGCCTGGTTCCGCCACGGCGACGACCGGATGGTCCGCAACGCCCTGGCCGGCTGGCGGTTGACGTGGCGGCGCACGCTGCCGTTCGGCGTCGTCAGCGGCGCCGTCGGCGCCGTCCTGGCGGTCAACGCGCTCTTCCTCTCGACCCGGCCGGCCGGGGTGGCGACGGTGCTGCTGGGCGGCACCGGCGGGCTCGGCCTGCTGTGGCTGGGGCTGCACCTGTGGCTCGTGCCGCTGCTCGGCCGCCACCCCGACCTGTCCCTTCGGGCCGCGCTCGCCATGGCCGCGAACGCCGCCATCCGCTTCGCGCCGCTGACGCTGCTGATGGTCGTCTTCACCGTGCTGCTGGCCGCCGTGCTCGTCGCCTTCTGGACGTTCGTGCCGTTCCTCAGCGCTGCCCTGGTGGTCGCGCTCGCGCTGCGTGCCCTCGACCGGGCCGAGCGCGCATGAGCGGCGACCGACGTCGGCGCCTGCGTGCCAACTGGCGACGGGTGCGTGGCCTGCCGCTGCCGTTCTGGGTCATGTTCGCGGACACGTTCGCGATGGCGGTCGGCTTCTACCTGCTGATTCCGCTGTTCGCCTACCACCTGCTGGAGAACGTCGCGCTGTCGGCGACGGTCGTCGGCGTCATCGCGGCCGTGCGCAGCTTCAGCCAGCAGGGTCTGATGGTGTGGTCGGGCGCGCTGGCCGACCGCATCGGCTACCGCAACGCGATCTGCGCGGGCGTGCTGATCCGCGCCGCCGGGTTCGGGCTGTTCGGGGTCGCCGACAGCGTGGCGGTGTTCCTCGTCGGCTCGGTCCTGGCCGGCTTCGGCGGATCGCTCTTCCACCCCGCCAGCTACGCCACCTATGCCGTCCTGACCGACGACGCCGACCGGGTGACCATCTACTCGGTGCGTGAGCTGCTCTCCAACGGCGGGTTCATCCTCGGACCCGTCGTGGGCGGGCTCCTGCTCACCTACGACTTCCGCTGGGTCTGCTTCGTATCGGCCGGGCTGTTCGCCGCCACCTCCGTGCTGACGTGGTTCGGGCTGCCCGCGTTGCGCCGGACCGAGCGGGTGTCGCGCTCCTTCGTCGCCGCGCTGCGCGAGGTCGTGCGCAACCGGGCCTTCGTCCACTTCACGTGGGTGACCGGTGGGGCCTGGGCGCTGGTGACGCAGCTGTACCTCGCCGTGCCCGTGCGGGCCGGGGACCTGCTCGCCGATGCGTCACAGCTCGGGCGTGTGTACGCGGTGGGGGCGGTCGTGATGGTGGTGACGCTGGTGCCGCTGTCGCGCGTGGCGAGCCAGCGCCTGCACGCCTTCCACGTGATGGCGCTCGGCACGCTGCTGCTGGGCGGGGGGCTGCTGGCGATCGGGTTCGCGCCGGTCGCGGCGGCGCTGTACCTCGGTGTGGTGGTGTTCACGCTCGGCCAGGTGCTGTGCCAGCCGATGATGAACAGCCTGGTGTCGCGCTTCGCCGACCCCGACCGGATGGCGTCGTTCTTCGGCGTCAACGGGCTGGCCCTGGCGGTGGGCGGCGTGCTCGGCAACGTCGGCGGCGGGGTCCTGTACCAGCTCGCGGAGCAGCCGGCCTACCGCTCGCTGCCGTGGCTGGTGTTCGGGTGCTGGGCGGTCGGCGTGGCGGTCCTCTACGTGCGCACCGCCCGGGCCGTCGACCCGCCCTCGGAGACCGCCGCGGCCTGACACCGGCGCTCGTCCGATCAGCCGACCCGGGCGTCGTCCGCCGCCTCCTGGATCACCGCGTACGCCGAGGACCGCAGCCGCACGACGGCGGCGCCGCCGATGCTGGCGTGGTCACCCTCCGCCAGGACCCGCTGGACGTTGTCCGGGGGCAGACGCAGGGCCTCGAACGCCAGCTGGGCGAGCTGTGGGCCCGAGAGGTCCGTGAGCGTGTGCTGGCGCAGGACGCTGGCGGCGCGCAGCACCTGGTCGGGGTTCGGGCGCTCGACGACCTGGGCGTGCGCCGCGGCCAGCAGCTCCGCCTGCGCCTGCGAGCGGGCGAAGTCCCCGCCGGAGCGGTTCTTGCGGTCGCGACCGTAGGTCAGCGCCTGGCTGCCGGTCAGCTGCTGCACGCCCGTCGACGTGATCGCGGTGCCGCCGTCGCTGACCGGGGTGCCGACGTCGACGGTGACGCCGCCGAAGGCCTGCACGGCGTGCTTGAACGCCTGCATCGAGGTCACGAGGTAGCCGTCCACCTCGATGCCGAACTCCTGCTCGACCGTGTCGACGCACCGCTGCGCGCCGCCGACGAGGCAACCATTGATCCGGCCGTTGCCGCGCCCGGCGACGTTCACCCAGGCGTCGCGTGGGACGGACACGAACGTGGCGTGCTGACGGTCCGCGCTGACGAACAGGATCTGGAAGGCGTCCGCGCGGCCCTGCAGCGGATCCGGGCCACGCGGCGGACCCTCGTCCGAGCCCAGCAGCAGCAACGTCAACACCTCGCCGTCGCCCTCGGGCAGCAGGTAGCGGTCCGCCGCCCCGGCGCCCCCGGTGCTGAGCCCCCACGCGAGCACCAGTGCGACCAGCGTGGCCGGACCACGCCGCCGGCGCGCGGTCATCGGCGCACCGCCAGCAGCCGCGGCGGCTCGCCGGGCGTGAACACGAACGAGGCCACGCTCTGCGTGCCGTCGGCCAGCGTCAGCGTCGCGACGACCCGCCCCCACTCCGGCAGGTCGCGGGCCCCGACGCGCACCTCGTAGCTGATGCTGCCCACGCCGCCGTCCGGCCCGACCGTGCGCAGCACCTGGAGGTCGCCGGTCAGCCCGTCGCCGTCCAGCGTCCCGTCACCGCCCACCTGCAGGTCGACGAGGTGCTCGTCGACGACCGCCACCATCGCGGCCGCGAAGTCGTCCGTCGCGTCCTGGTCCAGGACCGCCGTCGCGTCGCCGCTGCTGCCGGCGCCGTACAGCTTCGTGCCGGTGACCGACAGGTCCTGCACGTCGACCGTGTCGACCACGCCACGGACGGGGTCCGGTTCGGGTTCGGGTTCCGGCTCGGGGTCCGGCTCCGGCTCCGGCTCGGGGTCGGGGGCCGCGGCCTCCTCCACGGGCAGTTCGTCTTCCCCGGCCGTCCACAGCACCGTCACCAACAGCAGCACGGCCAGGCCAGCGATCAGGACGCTGGCGAGCACGGCCGGATTGCGGCGGGAGGTCGACATGGCGGCGCGGACGGTAGCCAGTTGCGCCCGGACAGCACGAGAACCGTCACGCGCGTGCGCTGGCGCCGCGGACCAGGACGGTCGGGAACCACGGCAATGGCCCACCGGACAGTCGAAGCCTGCAGGAGGTCACCACCTGTACCGAAGGTTGCCGCCGTACGGCGGAACCGGGGCGACCGGACGTCGGGGCGAAGGGGCGCCCGGGCGGTGACAGGGTGGAACCCGATGGATGACGGACCACGAAGCGACAGGAGAGAGACGATGAGTTCGACCCACACCGGTGAGTTCCGGCGCCCGACGCCGGCCGACACGCACGAGGCGAAGGCGTCCGGCACCGGCGCGGGGCGCGGGTTCTCGGTCGCGGGCGGCATCCTCGGGATCATCGCCGTGTTCGTCGTGCCGATCCTGCTCGGCCCCGCCGGGATCGCACTGGGCTACGTCGGCCATCGCAAGGGCGATCGACACGGCCGCACCGCGATGATCGTCGCCGGCGTCGGCATGGTGGTCGGCATCGTGCTCGGGATCGTGCTGTTCCAGCAGGCCGGTGGTCTGCCGGGCGGCGGTGCCTGAGCGTCGTCGATCGGAAGGCCTGGGGGTGTGGCGGCGCGGGGCGAGGCGCCGTGAACGGTGCCCTCAGCCCTGCCGGCGGGCGAGCGCGCGGGCGACCACGGGCGAGGTCAGCATCTGCACGACCGCGTACACGACGGCCGGCAGGGCGACCTCGGCCGGCAACCCGCCCGCGAACACGACGAACGCCGCGATCGAGAACTCCTTCTTGCTGACGGTGAACAGCATCGCGACCCGGTCGCCGCGCCGGTGCAGCAGCGGCCGGGTCGCGGCGGCGACGAGGTAGCCACAGACGTTCAGGGCGACGGCCCCGACGGCGACCAGCGCCACCGTCGTTGGAGCGGCCAGGACCAGGTCCGCGTTCGGGCCGACAACGGCCAGCAGCAGCGCCAGGTAGGCCACCGACGCGGTCGCCGACAGGGCCGGCTCCAGCGAGGCGACCTGCCGCGGCCGTCGCGTCCGCACGGCGACGCCCACGACGGTCGGCAGCAGCACGACCAGCGCCAACTCGCCCGCCAACTCGCCGAGCGGCGCCGCGAGCTCGACACCGGTGTAGAACAGGAACAGCGCCGGGACCACCAACGGCGCCAGCGCGGTGTTCACCGCGTTGGAGACCGTGGCCAGCGCGACGTTCCCGCGGGCGATCCAGACCAGCAACGGCGACGACACGTCGGTCGGCAGCGTGCCGAGCAGCACCATCCCGACCCACAGCTCACCGGCCCCGAACAGCAGGCCCGCCAGCCCGAGCGCCACCAGGCTCATCGGCCCGTACACCAGCAGCGTCGCCAGCGCCTGCAGGTGCGGGCGGCGCAGCACCTCCCGGAGCGTGTCGAGGTCGAAGCTCAGGCTGACCGCCAGCATGAGCAGCGCCAGCAGCGGCGTGACGGCCCCGCGCAGCCCGACGCCCAACTGCGGCGCGGCCAGCCCCAGCGCGCCCGTGGCCAGCACCAGGACGACGAGGTGGTCCTCCACCACGCGCAGGCGCTCGACGGTCCCACCTCACCGGTCCGGGGCGTGTGAGGCTGCCACACGTTGCCGGTCCCGGGCGGGTCCGGGCCGCCGCACCCGGCCGGTGGCGGGCGCGCCGGGCCGCAGCACCAAGGCAGCGCGGTCGGGTCCGGGCCGGCCGGTAGGCTCCGCGGCGACCGCGCCGCCCGCTCCTTTCCGCTCGAAAGTGCCGCCATGCCCCGGGTCGCCATCGACGTCCTGCTCAAGCACGAGATCCTCGACCCGCAGGGCCGTGCGGTGGAGCGGGCGCTGCCCGGGCTCGGCTTCGAGGGCGTGTCCGACGTCCGGATCGGCAAGCACCTGGAGCTGGACGTGGACGCCGACGGTGACGACCTCGCCGACCGCGTCTCGCGCATGTGCGCCGACTTCCTCACCAACCCGGTGATCGAGACCTACACCTGGCGGGTGATCGGCGACGATCAGCGCGCCGACGCCTGACGAATCCGCTCGGACCATCGTGAGCGACGACGCGCGCGACCCCGCCGGCCGGAAGGCGCCGTCCGGCCGGAAGGCGCCGCCCCTGCCGCCGTTGCGCGACGACGGCCTGCCGACGCTGCCCACCGGCGAGCCCGTGCTGCACCGTTGGTTCGTGATCGCGATGCTGGTCCTGGTGCCGATAGCGCTCGGCGTGTCGATCTGGGCGGCCACGGCCACGTTCGGGCGGGCGGAGCTGACGCCGGCCGAGCGACGCCCACCGGGCGGTCCCGAGGTCACGATCGAGCGGGGCGCCGCGCAGCTGAGCCCCACCGACGAGCTCGAGCAGGGACCCGCCTGCTTCCAGGGCGGCCAGATCATCGGCGACTCGGGATCCCGGGCTGCGGCCCGCCGGGCGATGCAGGGCGCCTGCGACCTGATCGCCGGCGGCGGGTACGACGAGGCACTGGCGGGCCTGCGGAAATGGGCCCGCACCGACGGGCGCGTACGCATCGCCGCCTTCGAGCTGTCCGGCGTCGAGTCCTCCGCACGGCTCGAGGACGGCCGCCTCGTGATCGAGCTCAACGCCGCCTTCCAGTTCGAGGACGCCACCGCGGCGGCACCCGCCGTGATCCACCAGCTGGCGCTGCTGGCCGCGCCGGACTTCCCCGGCGCGCCGATTCCCGGCGAGCAGGAACTGCGCGCCGCGCAGCTGCAGCGACAGGCCTGCGGGGAGCTGCCGCCCCGCCTGCGGCCCCGCGGCTGCGACGACGTCGAGGAGTTGCTGGCGGCCGACGACCCGCTCCAGGACCTCCTCGACGCGGGCTGGCCCCGCTGACGCGGCGTTGAGTCCGGCAGCGATGGGGGCAAGTACGCGCAACGGCTGCGAGTTCAACGGGTGGCTGCAACAGCCTCTGCGAACTTCTCTGATGGTGTCATGAACTGCAGGGTCTTGCGGGGACGGCCGTTGAGCTCGGCGGCGATGGCGTCGAGGTCGGCCTGGCTGTAGGGCTTGAGGTCGCTGCGTTTTGGGAAGTATTGGCGCAGCAGCCCGTTGGTGTTCTCGTTGGTGCCGCGCTGCCAGGGGCTCTTGGGATCGCAGAAGTAGACCTGGATGCCGGTGTCGATGGTGAAGGTGGCGTGCAGCGCCATCTCCTTGCCCTGGTCCCAGGTCACCGATCGGCGCAGCTGGACGGGCAGGGTCTGCACGTGGCGGGTCAGCTGGGCCACGACGTGTTCGGACTTGATCCGCTCGAGGTGGAACAGCAACAAGAACCGGCTCGAGCGCTCCACCAGGGTCCCGATTGCGGACATGCCCTTGCCCAGGATCAGGTCGCCTTCCCAGTGGCCAGGCACCGCCCGATCCTCGGCTTCGGCGGGCCGTTCGGAGATGCGAATCATCCCGACCAGGTTCCCGCTGCCCGAGGCGCGTTGACGGTTGCCGTTGCCGGGCCGGCGGATCCGCCGTTTCGTGCGCAGATGCTCGGTCAGTTCACGTTTGAGCGCGCCGCGGGACTGCACGTAGAGGGTGCGGTAGATCGTCTCGTGCGACACCTGCAGCTCCGCCCGGCCGGGGTAGGTGCGCTTGAGCCAGCCGGCGATCTGTTCAGGGGACCACTTCGCCTTGAGCTTCGCCTCGACCAGTTTCGCCAACTGTGGGGTCGCAGCGAGCTTGCACGGCTTGGGTCGCCTGCGGCGTCTGATCGCGGCACGGTCGGCGGCGGCCGCCCGGTAGCGCCGCCGGCCACCGTTGGCCTCGACCTCCCGTGAGATCGTCGAGGGGCAACGTCCCAGCCGATCAGCAATGCGACGAAGCGAGTCGCCGGCCGCGAGCCCGCGCGAGATCTCCTCCCGGTCCTCAAGCGTGAGATGCCGCGCTGCCCGCGTCGGGATCGTGGGCCGGATCCCGCCCGTCGCCTGGACGCGCTCATACATCGGCGCGTGCTTCTTGCCGAACCGCCGCGCCAGCTGCGCAACGGTCTGTCCGGCCATGTAGCCGTCCCAGAACTCCACGACCTGTTCCGCCGTCAGGTTGTAGGGCACGTCCTCGATCGCCATCTCGCCCACCTCCCTCTCCCGGCGGAACTATCCGCCGATCAGTGAGGTGTTGCGATCACCCGTTGAGCCCGCAGCGGTTGTCTCCCTATGTCGGTCAGCTGACCAAGATCGTCTCCGGAAAGGCGGGTAGGCCAACACGACGTGCCGGGCGGCCGCGACGGACCTGCCTGGCTAGGGTGATGCGCGAGGCATGGCGCTGGACGCCGGCCAGCTGCCCTGAAGGGTCGAGGCGTGAACCAGCGGGGGAGGAACTGGGGCGGCAACCTCACCTATGGGGTACGGGAGGTGCGGTTGCCGACCGGGCTCGAGGAGCTGCAGGAGCTGGTCGCCACCACACCGAGGCTGCGTCCATTGGGGACTCGCCACAGCTTCAACGGCCTGGCGGACACCTCGGCGGTCCACGTGACGCTGGAGGCGATGGAGCAGTTCGTGAAGGTCGACGACGTTTCCGCGACCGCCCGGGTGTCGGCGTGGTCGACCTATGGCCACATCGCGCCAACGCTTCATGACCACGGTTTCGCCCTGCCGAACCTGGCTTCGTTGCCGCACATCAGCGTTGCTGGCGCCTGTGCCACGGCAACCCACGGGTCCGGCGTGCGTCGCCGCAACCTTGCCGCTGCCGTGTCGGCGATGGAGTTCGTGGACGGGACCGGCGAGTTGGTGACCGTCAGCCGGGCCGACGATCCTGACATCTTCGCGGGATGTGTCGTGCACCTCGGTGCGCTCGGGGTCGTCACGGCCCTCACGTTGGACCTGGTGCCTGCCCAGCCGGTACATCAGCGCGCCTACGTGAACCTCTCGCGGTCCGCACTTGCCGCCAACCTCGCCGAGATCCTGGCCGGTGCCGACAGCGTGAGCTGTTTCACCCGCTGGCAGGGCGACGTGGTCGAGACCGTGCTGCACAAGGACATGCGTGACCCTGCAGACGACCCGACCGAGCTGTTCGGTGCCCCCCGCGCGACCCGGCCGCGTCACCCGATCCTCGGACTGTCGACCGAGCCCGTCACGCAACAACTCGGCTGCCCCGGTCCGTGGCACGAGCGGTTGCCGCATTTTCGTCTGGGTCACACACCGAGCGCGGGCAAGGAGATCCAGTCGGAGTGGTTCGTGGATCGACGTGACGCCGCCGACGCCCTCGAGGCGCTCTGGAAAGCCGGCCCGGACCTCGACGAGGCGTTGCAGGTCAGCGAGATCCGCACGATCGCCGCTGACGACCTCTGGCTCAGCCCGATGCACGAACGTGACGTCCTCGCGCTCCACTTCACCTGGATCCTTGACCAGCCGGTCGTCGATCGCGCTGTCGAACGGGTCGAGGACGTCCTGGCTCCCTTTGACGCGGTGCCCCACTGGGGCAAGGTGTCACACGCCGACCGCGACGTGTATGCGTCGCGCTACGACCACCTCGACGACTTCACCGGACTCGCTGAGCGCTTCGACCCCGAGCACCGCTTCCGCAACACCTTTCTGGACGACCTCCTCGGTTGACGCATCCCGTGGGTCCGACCCGCGCAGGGCAACTCACGGCGGATGTGGCCGGTTCGCCGAGCAGGCCAGAGCATCCACACCTTGCTCGTGAGTCCAGCCACGTATGCCGTCACGGCCAGAGGGATTCTCGGGGACGCGGGCGGGCGCGCGGCACGGAGCCGGTCCGCCCGCGCGGTACCTTCCGCGCGGAGCCGAGGTGGCAGGAGGCCGAGGATGCGGATCGGGGTCGTCACGTTCCCCGGATCGCTCGACGACCGGGACGCGATCCGGGCCGTGGAGTGGTGCGGCGGCGAGGGCGTGCCGCTGTGGCACGACGACGCCGACGTGAAGGGCGTCGACGCGGTCGTCCTGCCGGGCGGGTTCAGCTACGGCGACTACCTGCGCTGCGGGGCGGTCGCCCACCGGGCGCCGGTCATGCGCGCGATCGCCGCGTTCGCCGCCGACGGTGGCCCGGTGCTGGGCATCTGCAACGGCTTCCAGGTGCTGTGCGAGGCCGGCCTGCTGCCCGGCGCGCTGCTGCGCAACGAGCACCTGCGCTTCGTCTGCCGCGACGTGCCGCTGGTCGTGGAGGCCGACGACACGGCCTGGACGTCCGACTACCACCGCGGCGAGGTCCTGGTCGTGCCGGCCAAGCACGGCGAGGGCCGCTACCACGCCGACGCGGCGACCCTCGACCAGCTCGAGGCCGACGGCCAGGTGGTGCTGCGCTACGCCCAGGGCCACAACCCCAACGGTTCGCTGCGCGACATCGCCGCAATCACCAACCCGGGCCGCAACGTCGTCGGCCTGATGCCGCATCCCGAGCACGCGGTCGACCCGGCGCTGATCGGTGGCAGCGACGGGCAGGGCTTCTTCCGCAGCGTGCTCCAGCGTGCCGCGGCCGCCGCCACCGCCTGACACGCCTCGTCGGAACCCCGCCGGGCCGAGGGTCCGCGCGGCGTTCGGCCGCATGCACCGGTGTCGGCGCGCGCAGGTGGCGTGCGGTGCCCTGTCCGGAAGGGGCGGGGCGGTGACCCGGCCGCCGTGCCAGCCTTGGCGTCGACGCCGACACGCCCAGGAGGGCGCCCTCCCATGACCGCGACCGACACGTCCAACGACCTCGACGCCGAGCTGCGACAGATCGCCGAGATCGCCCGGCCGACCGCCCGGCAGGGTGAGCTGGCCGACTACATCCCGGCGCTGCGCGACGAGGACCCGGACTGCTTCGGGCTCGGCCTGGTCGACATGGACGGCACCGAGCACATGGTCGGCGACGTCGACCGGCCGTTCGCGATCCAGTCCATCTCCAAGGTGTTCGCGCTGGTCCTGGCCATGCAGCGGGCCGACCGGGCCGAGGGCGTGAAGAAGGAGCTGTGGGGACGGGTCGGGGTGGAACCGTCGGGTGACCCGTTCAACTCGCTCGTGCAGCTCGAGCACGAGCAGGGCGTGCCGCGCAACCCGATGATCAACGCCGGTGCGCTGGTCGTCGACGACATCCTCGCCGACCACTGCGGTGACGCACGCCGCGAGCTGCACGACCTCGTCAACGAGCTGGTCGGCGAGGAGGTCGCCCTGGACGACAAGGTGGTGCACGCCGAGGGCAACACCGGCTCGCGCAACCGCGCGATGGCCAACCTCATGCTGTCGTTCGGCAACCTCGACAACAGCGTCGACGACGTCCTCGACGTCTACATCTACCAGTGCGCGCTGACGATGACGGTGCGGCAGCTGGCCCGCGCCTCGCGGTTCCTCGCCAACGACGGCGTCGATCCCGCCACTGGCAGGCAGATCCTGCGCCCCCCGCTGGCCCGCCGGGTCAACGCGATCATGCTGACCTGCGGCACCTACGACGCCGCGGGGGAGTTCGCCTTCGACGTCGGGCTGCCCTGCAAGAGCGGCGTGGCGGGGGCGATCATGGGCGTGGTGCCCGACCGGTACGGCGTCGCCGTGTGGTCGCCGCCGCTGGACCCGTCCGGCAACTCGCGTGCCGGCAAGGTCGCCCTGCACGAGCTCGCCGAGCGCCGCGGCCTGTCGATCTTCTGACCGGCGGTCGGCGCGGACGCGTCAGCCGCGGAAGTCGCCCAGGCCCTGCTGCTCGGCGTCGCGCCGCTTCTGGGCCCGCAGGTAACCCCACAGGCCGAAGTGCGCCAGGATCCCGACGAACAGGACCGCGGCGGGAACCCACTGGCCGTCGACGGCGAGCAGGACGGCGGCCACGAACGCGCAGCCGACGAGGATGGCACGCAGGGTGTTGAGCGCATCCATGTGCGGTCTCGATGACATCGGGTGGGCGGGAGATCGAGGGTATCCCGGTCGCCAGTAGGCTCCTCGCGCCCGACGCCACGCCGACTCGACAAGGCGCCGCCGTGCCCGAGACCCGCACGTTCCCCGCCGACGAGACGCTGACGCCCGAGCGGGCCCGGGAGCTCGGCCACGAGCTCGGCCTGCGCGGCGACGAGTACGACCGGATCGTGGAGACGCTCGGGCGCACGCCCACGGTCTCCGAGCTGGGCATGTACTCGGTGATGTGGTCCGAGCACTGCTCGTACAAGTCGTCGAAGATCCACCTCCGCACCCTGCCCACCGACGGGCCCCACGTGCTGGTCGGTCCCGGCGAGAACGCCGGCGTGGTCGACGTCGGTGACGGGCTGGCGGTGACCTTCAAGATCGAGTCGCACAACCACCCGAGCTACGTCGAGCCCTATCAAGGCGCGGCCACCGGCGTCGGCGGCATCCTGCGCGACATCTTCACCATGGGCGCCCGCCCGATCGCCGTGATGGACCCGCTGCGGTTCGGCGACCCGGGCGGCTGGACCGACGGCGCCGGCCGGACCCGGCCCACGGACCTGTTCCAGCGGCACCTCGTCGACGGGGTCGTGCGCGGCGTCGGCGGTTACGGCAACTGCGTCGGCGTGCCCAACATCGGCGGCGAGACCGTCTTCGACGACACCTACGCCGGCAACCCGCTGGTGAACGTGCTGGCGATCGGGGTCCTGCGCCGCGACCGGCTGCAGCTGGCGCGCGCGGAGCAGGCCGGCGACGTGGCCGTCCTCCTCGGCTCGGCCACCGGGCGCGACGGCATCGGCGGCGCGTCGGTGCTGGCCAGCCAGGAGTTCGACGACGCACTCGACGACAAGCGCCCCAACGTGCAGGTCGGCGACCCGTTCGCGGAGAAGCTGCTGATCGAGTGCTGCCTCGAGCTCTACGAGCGGGACCTGATCTCCGGCATCCAGGACATGGGCGCGGCCGGGATCGCCTGCTCGACCGCCGAGCTCGCGTCGAAGGCGTCGATGGGCATGGACGTGGACCTCGACGCCGTCCACCTGCGCGAGCCGTCGATGGCGTCGTGGGAGATCCTGTGCTCGGAGTCCCAGGAGCGCATGCTGGCCCTCGTGTCCCCGCCGCTGGTCGACGAGGTGCTGGCGATCGCCGCCAAGTGGGGTGTGCCGGCGTCCGTGATCGGCGAGGTGGTCCAGGGCGACGCGCTGGTGCTCCAGCGCGGCGGCGAGGTGGTCGCCGACCTGCCGGCCCGCTCGCTGGCCGACGAGGGCCCGACCTACGACCGCCCGCGCGCCCGGCCCGACTGGCTGGACGACTACGCCGCGGTCGACGCCGAGTCGGTGGCGCTGCCCGAGGACCTGTCGGCGTTCGCGCTGGCGTTCCTGCGCTCGCCCAACGTCGCCTCCAAGCGCTGGATCTTCGAGCAGTACGACCAGCACGTGCTGTCCGGCACGGTGTTCGGGCCGGGCATGGCCGACGCCGGGGTCGTTCGCCTGCCCGACAGCCGCAAGGCGGTCGCCTGCGCCACCGACGGCAACGGCCGCTGGTGCGAACTGGACCCGCGCGAGGGCACCCGCCGCGTGGTCGCCGAGGCGTTCCGCAACGTCGCCTGCACCGGCGCACGGCCGCTGGGCACGACAAACTGCCTCAACTTGGGCAACCCGGAGCGGCCGGAGATCATGTGGCAGCTCGCCGAGTCCATCGCCGGCATGGGTGAGGCCTGCGAGGCGCTCGGCATCCCGGTCACCGGCGGCAACGTCTCCCTCTACAACGAGACCCGCGGCCGCGCCATCCACCCGACCCCGGTCGTCGGCGTGCTGGGGGTGCTCGAGGACGCCGAGGACGCGGTCGGGCTCGCCTTCGAGGACGAGGGCGACGTCGTGTTCCTGCTCGGCGGACCCACCGAGCCCGGTCTGGCCGGCAGCGAGCTGCAGCGGTTCCTCGACCTGCCGCTGGGCGGCCGCCTGGCCCCGGTCGACCTCGACCGCGAGGCCGCCATCGGCGAGGTGCTGCAGGTCGCGGCCCGCGAGCGGCTGCTGCAGACCGCCCACGACGTCTCCGCCGGCGGCCTGCTGGTCACCCTGGCGGAGTCGTGCGTGGCCGGCGCCGTCGGTGTCGAGGTGGCCGTGGACCCGGACCTCGACCCGGCCCAGGCGCTGTTCAGCGAGTCGCCGGGCCGGGTGGTCGTGACGGTCACCAGCCGCAACGTGCGCGCCTTCGCCCAGCTGTGTGCCGACGCCGAGGTCCCGCTGACCGACATCGGCACCGTCGGCGGCGACGCGCTGGTCGTCCGCGGGCTGGTCGACGTCACCCTCGACGACCTCGAGGCGGCCCACCTCCACGGCCTCGGTGACGTGCTGGACGCCTGAGGTACTCGGACGGGTCAGCGCTCGGACGGGTCAGCGCTCGGACGTGTCAGCGGCCGAACGGCGGCCGGGGCAGGATCGGACGGCCGGGACGGGTCGGGCGGTCGTCCGCTGGCGGGACGACCGCGGGCGGGGTCACCGGCACGGCCGCCTCCACGGCGACGTCCACCAGTGCCGGGGTGCGGCCGGTGGCGTGCATCAGGCTGGCCGTGGACACCTCGACGTCGAGGTGGTCGCCGCCCGGCAGGGTGTAGGCCAGTCCGGGCATCGGCACCTCGACGACCGTGCCGTCGGCGGACAGCGGCACACGGACGGCGCCTTCCTGGAGATTGACCACCTCGCCGGTCTCGCGATGCACGAACCGCACGAACAGGTGCACGGCGTCGTCGGTGCCGGCCAGCGCACCACCGTCGCCACCGAGCCCGCCCAGCAGCCCACCGGCGGCCGCCCCGAGCGGTCCCAGCGTGCCGACCAGCAGGTCACCCGCCTGCCGGGTCGGCAGCTCGCCGGCCACGTCACCCAGCGGCGCCGTCGCGACCTCCAGCGGCACCGACGTGCCCGCGACCCGCAGCCGCACGCGGGGGACACCCAGGATCTCCAGCGGCGCGTCCGGCGCCGCGGCCACCTCGAAGCGCGCAGCACGCGGGTCGCCGTCCTCGGCGGCCTTCGCCGCGGTGATCGGCAGGGCCGGGATGCCCGACGGCGGGTCGGTCAGCAGCGCGACGAGGCCGTCCACGTCGGGGACGTCGACCACCGGCACGACCGGTAGCCGCGACGCCGTTCCGGTGGCGGACCGGGTCTCCGTGCCCGCGAAGTCGGCGGCGTCGCGCCACTCGCCGTCGTTGGTGCGGTAGGTGACCGGTGCGCCGGTGTCGACCGCCTGCCCGCGCAGGTGCCTGGCGAACCAGGTCACGATCGCGTCGTCGAGGAACGCGCGGTCGTCCGCGTCGCCGTAGGAGGCCGGACACTCGACGTGACCGCCGCAGAAGGCGACGAACCGTGCCGGCGCGCCCTGTGCCGCGACGTGGCGGTACAGCGCGACGCCGTCGGTGAGGTCGAACAACGTGTCCACCGACCCCTGCATGACCAGCGTGGGCACCGCGACCGGGAAGCGTTCGCCGTAGCCGCCGAGGCTGGACTTGGCGAAGAACGCCAGCGTCTCGTCCGAGGTGCGGCCACTCGTCACGAACTCCGACACGCCGCGGTGGATGGCCGGGTCCAGGGCGGCCGCCGTCTGCGAGCGGCACTCGCTGGACAGCCCCAGCGCGGTGCCGGTCGCGGTGCCGGCGCCGTACAGCAGCGCGATCCATCCCTGGTTGACCACCCCGCCGGCGTACAGCGAGTAGCGCAGGTCGTGCCAGGCGATCTCGGGCGCCAGCGCGTCGATGCGCGGGTCACGCGACGCGGCCGCGAACTGGATGCCCCCGGCGTACGAGCCGCCGGTCATCCCGACGAGCGGGTCGCCGGAGGCGTCGGTGGCGATGGGTGCGTTGGCCACGGCCCAGTCCAGCAGCCACGACACGTCGCGGCCCTCCACCTCGGGGTTGTCGATGCGTGCCTCGCCTCCCGAGCAGCCGAACCCGCGGCTGTCCCAGGTCAGCACCGCGTAGCCCTCGTCGACGAGCCGGCCCAGCGTCCCGCCGAGTTCGCGCTCGCGGCTGCCCGCCCAGCCGTGGGTGCGCAGCACCAGGGGGACCGGCGCGTGCTCCGACGCGCCCGGCGGCAGGAAGAGCGTCGCCTCGATCGGGGTGCCGTCGAACGAGGCGACCACGTGGTCGGTGACGGCCGGGCCCGGTTCCGCGGCCGCCGGCAGGGCGGTGGCGACCAGCGTGAGCGCCGCGGTGATGGCGAGCAGGGCACGACGGATCGGGCGCACGGGCGGACCTCGGCGAAGGCGGCGGTTCGTGCACTCCAACGACCGTTCGGCCGCGTGGTGACGTTTGCGGCCTCCTCGTACCCGCCGGCCGCTTAGCATCCGCCGGCCGGCCGGCGCTTCGAGCCGGCCGCTGGGGAACGGGAGGAGAACGGGATGGGATCGACGACGCGCGTGGCGTCGCACGGGCGGCGCTCCTCGCGCTGGCTGGCGGCCGTCGCCGTGGGACTGGCGACGCTGCTGGCGCTGCTGACGGGTGGAATGGCCGAGGCCGTCGCGGCACCGGCGGGCAAGGCCGCGGGCGTGCCGGCCGCCGCAGCCGCCGGACCACAGGGCGGGCCGCCGGTGACGGTGATGACCCGCAACCTCTACCTCGGCTCGGAGCTCGGGCCGGTGTTCGAGGCGACGAACCAGCAGCAGCTGGTCGTCGCCGCCAGCCAGATCTGGGCGAACGTGCTGGCGTCGGATTTCCCGGCCCGTGCCGAGGTGCTCGCGGAGGAGGTCGCCCGCGACCAGCCGCTGCTGATCGGCCTGCAGGAGGTCAGCCGCTTCAGCGCCGTCGGTGCGAGCGGCTCGATCACCATCGACTTCCTGGACATCCTGCTCGACGCGCTGGCGGCACGCGGGCTGTCGTACGAGGCGGTGTCCGTCGCGCCGGCGTTCCAGGGCACCCTGCCGGCGATCGACCCGACGCTCGGGTTCGTGGAGGCGACCCTGCTCGACCGTGACGTGATCCTGGCCCGCACGGACGTGCCGCCGGCGCAGCTGACGGTCCTCGACGAGGCCACCGGCCTGTTCGACGCGGCGCTGACCCTCCCGCTGCCCGGCGCCGGCGAGGGCGCCACGCTGCGGATCGACCGCGGCTGGCAGTACGTGGACGTGCGGGCCCGCAACCGCGAGTTCCGGTTCGTCAACAGCCACTTCGAGGCGTTCGACCCGGGTGAGGTCGTCCGCGTCGAGCAGGCCCGCGAGCTGCTGGCCGGCCCGCTGGCGACGGACCTGCCGGTCGTCCTGGTCGGGGACTTCAACTCCAACGCCAACGCGGACGGGCGGGCCTACGGCCTGCTGACCGGGACCGGTGGGTTCGCCGACGTCTGGAGCCTGCTCCGGCCAGGTGAGCCGGGCCTGACCTGCTGCCACCCGGCCGACCTGCGCGGCGACGAGGTGACGCTGCGCAGCCGCATCGACCTGATCCTTGTGCGCGGTGACGTCCGCGCCCGCGACGTCGAGGTGATCGGGGTCGACCCGGCGCTGCGGACCCCGTCGGGGCTGTGGCCCTCGGACCACGCCGGTGTGGTCGCGCGGCTGATGATCACCGGCCGGTAGGCGATCGCACGGCTGATGGCCGGCGCTAGGGCCGGTGTGGCGACGAACGGCCGGCGTCCCCCGCGGGGGCGCCGGCCGTCGCCGTGTCGCCGCCGGCTGCGTCCACGGTCGGGAGGCCGAGCAGGCGCGCGGCGTTGTCGTGGAACAGCCCGCGCAGACCCGCGACGTCCAGCCCGAGCGCCGCCAGTCCCCGGATCTGGGCGGCGTACGGATGCGGGATGGTGGGGAAGTCGGAGCCGAACAGCAGCCGCTCGCCGAGCGCCGCGTAACGCGGCAGCAGGGCCGGGTCCACCGTGTCGAAGTAGGGCGGATCGGTCAGCACCATGGCCGTGTCGAGGTGGACGTCGGGGTGTTGCTCGGCCAGGGCGAGGAAGCCGAGAGTGTCCGGCGCGCCGACGTGCGCGATCACGACCCGCAGGCCGGGGAAGCGGGCGAGCAGCCGTCGGATGCCGGCGGGTCCACACACCTCGGCGCCGCCTTCGACGCCGTAGACGGCGCTGGCATGGATCAGCGCGGGCACGCCGGCCTCGACCAGTTGCGGCCAGACCGGGTCGAGCAGCGGGTCGTCGGGGTGGAAGCGACCGACCTGCAGGTGCACCTTGGCGATCCGTCCGCCGTCGGCCAGCGCGCGGGCGACGTAGCCCGGGGCGTCGTTCTCCGGGAAGAAGGTGAAGGTCGGGATCACCTGGTCGTGGGCCGCGGCGGCCGCCATCGTGTGCCGGTTGCACCACTCGGCCACGCCGGGTTTGTGCCCGTACGCCAGCGCCGTGTGCGCCACCACGCCCAGGTCCCGCAGCATGCGCAGCCGGGTCGCCTCGTCGGCGCGGTAGGTCACGGGCCAGGGCGGGTCGTCGAGGCGGTCGAAGAACTCCCAGACCGCCCGTTGCAGGGCCGGCGGCAGCAGGTGCACGTGGGCGTCGAGGTAGCCCGGCAGCCCCAGCCGCGCGGCGAAGCCGGCCACCTCGTCGTCGTGCGCGGGGAACTGCTCGATCGGCACCGCTGTCACGTGGCCCTCCCAGCCGGCCGGGCGGGGCAGCGTAGGTCGCGGCCTCCGGCGCCGTCGGAGGCCGCGCCGCTCGCGGTCGACCGGCGGCGGGCCACGCCGGCCAGCGGTCGGGTCGATGCGTGCATCGAGGCACGCACGGACCGCAGGGTGGGATGCACGCATCCGAGCCCACGCCCTGCGTCGCGCCGCGCGACCCCGCCGGGCCGACGCGAACGTGCCGGTACGCTGGGGACTCCCGCCCGGTGGAGCGTCGGCCCGTGCCTCTCGAAGATCGCCTGTCGGTCGCCGCGCGCCCGCAGGCCGACGACACGGCGCTGCCGGCGGACGCCGACCTGGCCGGCTACGCCGAGGGACCCCGTGAGGAGTGCGGCGTCTTCGGCGTCTACGCCCCGGGCGAGGACGTCGCCACGCTGACGTACTTCGGGCTGTACGCCCTGCAGCACCGCGGCCAGGAGTCGGCCGGCATCGCCGTGTCGGACGGCCGGCGCGTGGTGGTGCACAAGGACATGGGTCTGGTGAACCAGGTGTTCACCGACACCTCGCTGGCCGCCCTGCAGGGCCACCTCGCGATCGGCCACTGCCGCTACTCGACGACCGGTGCGTCGTCGTGGGTGAACGCCCAGCCGCAGTACCGCGAGACCGGCCGTGGCGGTGGCCTGGCGCTGGGCCACAACGGCAACCTCGTCAACACCGTCGAATTGGCCCGGCGCATCGACGTCCCGCCGACCAACGACTCCGAGGTGATGGCCGCCCTGCTCGCGCGCGAGATCGCCGGCGAGGGTGGTGTGTCGGACAGCGGCACGGGCGCGTCGGTCAGCCTCGAGGAGGCCATCGCCCGGCTGGCTCCCGACCTGCGCGGCGCGTTCTCCGTCGTCGTCATGGACGAGCAGCGCCTGCACGCCTTCCGCGACCCGCACGGCGTCCGGCCGCTGCAGATCGGCCGGCTCACCAACGGCGGCTGGGTGATCGCGTCGGAGACCGCCGGCCTGGACATCGTCGGGGCCGTCTACGTCCGCGACGTCGCGCCCGGCGAGATCGTCACCGTCGACGCCGACGGGCTCCACAGCCGCCGGTTCGCCGCCCCGGAGTCCAGCTACTGCCTGTTCGAGTGGGTGTACCTCGCCCGGCCGGACCACCGGCAGGACGGCGGCAGCGTGCTGTTCGCCCGCCGCAGCATGGGCCGGCAGCTCGCCCGCGAGGCCCCGGTCGAGGCCGACATCGTCATCCCGGTTCCCGAGGCCGGCCGCGACGCCGCCGCCGGGTACGCCGCGGAGGCGCAGCTGCCGTTCGCCGACGGGCTGGTGAAGAACCGCTACGTCGGGCGCACGTTCATCCAGCCGACGCAGACGCTGCGCCAGCTTGGCATCCGGCTGAAGCTCTCGCCGGTCCGCGAGGTGGTGGAGGGCCGCCGCCTGGTGGTCGTGGACGACTCGATCGTCCGCGGCAACACCTCGCGGCAGCTCGTGGCGATGCTGCGCGCGGCCGGGGCGCGCGAGGTCCACATGCGGATCACCTCGCCGCCGATCGCGCACCCCTGTTACTACGGCATCGACATGGCCACGCGGGCCGAGCTGATCGGCGCCGACCTCGACGTCGAGGCCATCCGCGAGTTCATCGGTGCCGACTCGTTGCACTACATCAGCCTCGAGGGGCTGATCGCCTCGACGCCGCACCAGCGCGAGCGGCTGTGCACGGCCTGCTTCACCGGCGAGTACCCGATCCCCGTCCCGGGCGAACACGAGCAGCTCGCGCAGATCAAGTTCGACTTCGACACCGAGCCGCAGGTCGGGGGCGCTGACGACACCGGCAGTGGAGGCGTGGCCGTCGACGAGGCGGTCCGCTACGACGCGGGCGTCTGCGGGGTGAAGTCGCCGGCGGTCAACGGGGCGGGCAACGGGGTCGCGTTGGAGGAGCAGCGCCTGGCGAATGCCCGCGAAGGCCGCACCGTCGAGTGACGTGGCGCGTGTGGGCCCGTCCCGGCGGGCGCATCCTCCCGCGGGCGTCGAGGTGGCCGACGTTAGGGTGTTCGGCGCGAGCGATGGACGAGGGCGGCGTGGGTGACCAGCGACGGCCACGGTCGGTGTACGGCACCGGCCGTGACCCCGATCCGCGCTTCAGCCTCGCCAACGAGCGGACGCTGCTGGCGTGGCTGCGTACCTCGCTGGGTCTGGTCGTGGCCGGTATCGCGGTGATCGCCCTGGCGCGGTTCGTGCAGCCGTTGTGGCTGGTGGACGTGGTCGCCGCCGTGGCGTTCGCGGCCGGGGCGGCGACGGCGTTGCTGGGCTGGCAGCAGTGGGCACGGGCCGAGCGGGCGATGCGCCGCGGTGAGCCGCTGCCGACCTCGCTGGCCGCCGTCGCGGTCCTGGCGGCGGTGCTCCTGCTGGCGCTCCTGGGGGTCGTGGCCTTGTTGGTGGTCGGCCGGTGAGTGGGCCGGGGGCGGACGACCCGCCGCCGGCGTCGGGCCTGCAGGCGGAGCGGACCGGGCTGGCGTGGGCGCGTACCGGGCTGACGGCCTGCGTCGCGGCGCTCGCCCTGTCACGGTTGGCCGGTCTGCGCGGCGAACCGGCACTCGCCGTGGTCGCACTGCTCGCGGCGACCGTCTCGCTGGGCACGTTCCTCGAGGGGGCGGTGCGGCACGGGCGCCGGCGTGACTGGCTCGACGATCCCTCGATCCCACGGGCGGTCCCGGCCGTGGCGAGGTGGGTCGTCGGCGCGGTCGTGGCGGTCGCCGCAGCCGGCATCTGGCTCGTCGCCGTCACCTGAACCCGGCGGCCGGCGGCCCGGGCCGACGGGCGGCGGGCGGCGGTCGGCCACCGCGTGCTCCGGGGCGGTGCATGGCATGACCGCTGTCGATCGGAGATGGCGGTCGGCGTGACTCACCCTTCCGGCGGTGCTCGGTCCGACCAGTCCTCCTCCCGCGGTCGTCGGGCGGCCTCGCGCTCTGCCGTCGCGATCTCCCGGTCGATCTGCGCCTGCTGCCTCGCCTCGGCCCGGCGCCGGCGCTCGTCCGCCGCATCGACGCGTTGCCGGCGCTCCCTCTCGCGCTGTTCCGCCGTGCCTTCACGTCGGTCGGCTTCCCATTCGCGGTCGTCGGCTTCCCGTTCGCGTTCGTCGGCCAGCCGTTCGCGGTCGTCGGCTTCCCGTTCGCGCTCGTCCGCGACCCAGTCACGCGCGCCGGCAGTTCGCTGCTCGGCGGCCGATCGCTCGCCCGCGGCGGCATCGTCCACGGCACGCTCCGCCGCGGCCAGCTCGCGCGTGGTCCGGGCTTTCCGTCGTCGCTCGGTCCGGCGCTGCCGGGTGTGCCCCGCAGCGGCGCGCTCCCGACGTTCCACCTCGCGCTGCTCCGCGGTGCCCTCGCGTTCGTCCGCGAGTCGCTCCCGCTGGTTGGCAGCGGCCTCGCGTTCGTCCGCGATGCGTTCACGTTCGTCGGCGATGCGTTCACGTTCGTCGGCGATGCGCTCGCGTTCGTCCGCCAGGCGCTCCCGCCGACGCGCCACCGCTTCACGCGCGTCCAGCCGCGCCGTTCGGCGCTCGAGCGCCTCGGTCAACGTCTCACGCTTCAGTGCGAGCCTCTCGCGCTCCTCGGCGAGCTCTTCCCGCTCCTCGGCGATCTGCTCGCGTTCCGCGGCGATCCGCTCACGTTCACGAGCGACCTGCATGAGCTCGCTCAGCCCGTGAGCCGGCTGCCCCGGCCCGCCGCGACCCGGGATCATGGCACCAGGTGCTTCGTCGTCGGTCTGCATCCGCACCCCGATCGCTGCACTTCCGAGACTAACGGGATCGCGCCGGACGGGTGGCGCCGATGTGTCTCCGTTGCCGCGGCGGGACCGGACGAGGGCTCGGGCGGACGCGGCCGTCCACAGCATCCGACGGTCCCGTCCGGCGACGCGCCTCGGTGCGATCTAGCGTGCCGGTCGAAGACGCGCGCCGTACGGGGGACAGCATGCAGCGACGAAATGGCTCGGCGGGCGGGCTGCTGGCCTGGGTCTCGACGCTGGCGCTGGGCACCTGGCTGTTCCACGGGCTGGGCGAGGGCGGTCTGGCCGCCCCACCCTGGCCGGGCCCCGCCTTCCTCGGCTGGCTGGCGGAGACGGAGCCGCTGTGGGCGACGATGGCGCTGCTGCGCGTGCTCGTGCTCGCGCTGGCCTGGTACCTCGTCGGGGTCACCATGATCGGCGGGCTCTCGCACCTCACCAGAGCGGCCCGCCTGATCCGGCTCGCCGACGCCGTCACCGTGCCGGCGGTGCGACGGCTGCTGCAGTCGGCACTGGGTGTCGGGCTGGCCACCGCGATGGTCGGTGCCGCCGCCCCGGCACGGGCCGAGCCACTGCCACTGCAGGTGCTCGACATCGTCACCGACGACGCGACGGCGGGTGGTAGCGGCGCGGAACCCGACCGCCGGGCACCGCCGGATCGCGAGGTCGGCCCCGTCGGCGAACTGCCGGTGGTGCTCCAGCTGCTGGACCAGTATCCGGGAGCAGCGGACCCGCCGGCCGCGACCGTCGCGGTCGCGGCAGCCGACGCGTCCGGCCCGGCGAGCACGGAGTACCGGGTGGTGGCCGGGGACTCGTTCTGGACGATCGCGAAGGCCCAGCTCACCGACGCGCACGGCACGTCACCCGACGACGCACAGGTCGTCGTCCACTGGCGACAACTCGTCGAGGACAACCGCGACCGCCTCGCCGACCCCGACAACCCGGACCTGCTGTTCCCCGGCCAGCGGCTGGCGCTGCCGGCCGTCGAACCCACGTCGTGACCGCGCGACCTGCTCACGGAGTCCGCGTGACCACCTCGCCCGACGCCAGCGACCCGTATCTCCAGCTGACGGATCGCGCTGCCCATGAGGCGGCCGTCCGTTCGCGCGCCGAGCGTCGCCGGCGTCAGGCGCTGGCGGCCGGGACGGCGACCTGGCTCGGCACCCTGCGCGACCTCGCGGAACGCCGCGCCATCGTCGTGCTCCAGGTCCGCGGCGGTCGGCCGCTGCGCGGGCTACTGGTGGCGCTCAGCAGCGACCACCTCGTGCTCGTCACCGCCAGCGGCGGGCGTGTCCACCTGCGTCTGTCCGCGGTGCGGACGGCACGGCCAGAACCCGGCCGCGGCGCCCCGCCCGCGTCGGGGGATCGCGAGGCCCCCTCGACCGCGACCATCGAGGACGTCCTGGATGCCCTCGCCGAGGAAGGCGGCAGCGCGGCGTTGCTCCTGGGCGACGTGGTCGATCCGGTGCGCGGGCGCATCGAGGCCATCGGGGAGGACGTGGTCAGTCTGCGGCTGGAGGGCCCGGATCCGGCGCTGGTCTACGCCCCGGTCGGCGCCGTCGACGGCGTCATGGTCGAATGATGCCCGCCGCGGCGGGCGGGCGGGTCGGCCTACAGCTCGTCCTCGTCGGGGGCACCGTCGGCGTACAGATGCTCGAGTGCGCCCGGCTGGATGCGCGCCTGCTCGACGAAGGCGTCGACCTCCGCCTCCTTGAGACGGATCACGCGACCGAACTTGTACGCCGGCACCTGGCCGCTGTCGATGAGGCGGTAGAGGGTGCGGGTCGTGATACCCAGTTGCCGAGCCGCTTCTCGCGTGCTCAGCCAGGTGATTTCTTCCCGAGCCATCTCGTGCCCTCCGACGCCTCTGATCGTACGACCACGCTGGGGGTCCGGTCAGGTCAGGTGCCCCGCTCCTGTGGACGCCGCCCCGGCCGGCTGCCCGTCGCGGCCCCCGTGACCGACGATCCGGGTGCCGACGGCGACTGCGCACGTGTGCGCGGCCTGTGGATCGAGGGAGATCCGGAGGATTCGAGACATCATAGGATGCCATCGCGATCGTTCGGGGCGGTTCCGGATGGTTCGGGAGAGACGGGGGGTCCGACGTGGTCGACATGATCGACGCCGAGACGCCGTCGACACCGTCGGCGGCCGCGCCCACCCGGCGCGTCACTCGCCAGCGCGGCCTGCCCGGCGGTCGGGCGGTGGTCGGTGCACTGCTGGTCGCGGCGGCGGCGGTCGGCGTGTTCGCCGCGCACGTCCGGGCCACGGCCGAGCCCGGTACCCGCTACCTCGTCGCCAGCCAGGACATCGACGCGGGCACGCGCGTGGACCGGGACAACCTCGACACCCTCTTCGGGCATCTCCCGCTCGACCTCGCCCCGGCGGTGGCGGACAACAGCATCCTGCTGGAGGCGCGCGAGCAGGTCATCGGCCAGGTGGTGACCGGACCGCTGGCACGCGGAGATCTCGTGTCGCGCTCGTCGCTGGTCGACGACGGGGGCGCACCCGACGCCTTCACCATGTCGTTCCCGGTCGCGGCGGCGGACGCCGTGGCCGGCAGCCTGCAACGCGGGCAGCGCATCGACGTGTTGGCGACCTACGGCAGCGGCGAGTCGGCCTACACCGCCTACGTCGTCGCCGGGGTGCCGCTGGTCGCCGTCGACCGGCCCGGCGACGGCGGCTTCGGCGCGGGTGACCAGCGTGTCCTGACGGTGGCCCTGACCGAGCAGCAGCAGGTGCAGGCGCTGGCGCACGCTGTCGCGGTGGCGGACGTGGTCGTCACGCGCGCGCCCGAAGGGGTCGAGCGCGACGGCGTGCCGGACGCCTATCGGCCGGGCGGCAGCGTCACCGACGGCGGCGACGCGCCCGCCTCGGCACCGGCGACCGGGGCCGACGACACCGGGAGCGGGGACTGATGCGCGAGCGCTACGTCCTGCTCGGCCTGGCTCGCGCACGGGTGGACTGGTTCCGTGCGGTCGGGCACTGGTCCACGGCCGCCGCACTGCCGGCCGAGTTCGTCCGGTGCGTGTCGGCCGACGAGGTGCGGGCGCGCCTGTCCACCGGGCGGCCCTTCTCAGCGTTGCTGGTGGACGCCGCCGTCCCGGGGCTCGACCGAGACCTGCTCGCGGCCGCCCACGCGGCTGGCTGCGCGGTGCTGGTGGTCGACACCGTCGACACCGACCGGGACTGGCGCGGGCTGGGTGCCGACGCCGTGCTCGCACCGGTCTTCTCGCGCGACGAACTGCTCGAGGTGCTCGGGGCCCACGCGCGCCCGGTCACGGACGCGGTGCCGGTGGTGCGCGGCGAGGTGGCGGCCGTGGCGTCCGGGGCGTGCGGTCGGCTGATCGCCGTCACCGGCCCCGGCGGCACCGGGGCGTCGACGCTCGCGATCGCGCTCGCCCAGGGTCTGGCCACGCCGAGCCGGTCCGCGCGCGGCGACGCCGCTCGCGGCGAGGTCCTGCTCGCCGACCTGTGCCGGTACGCGGATCAGGCCATGCTCCACGACACGAGGTCGCTGGTGCCCGGCATCCAGGAAGTCGTCGAGCTCCACCGCGTCACCCGTCCGGCGCCGGACGAGGTGCGCGCGCAGACGTTCGAGGTCGCCGACCGTGGCTACCGGCTGCTCCTGGGTTTGCGCCGTCCTCGCCACTGGGTGGCGCTGCGGCCCCGTGCCGTCGAGGCGGCGGTCGACGGGCTGCTGCGCGCCGCGGACGTCGTCGTCGCCGACGTCGAGGCAGAGTTCGAAGGCGAGGCCGAGACCGGCTCCGTCGACGTCGAGGACCGCCATGCCATCGCACGCACGGCGATCGCTCGCGCCGAGGTCGTGGTCGTGGTCGGCGAGGCGTCCATGAAGGGCTGCTACGCGTTGGTCCGGACCCTGGGCGAACTGCTGGACCACGGCGTGCCGGTCGACCGCCTCCTGCCGGTCGTGAACCGCTCGCCGCGAAGCCCGCGAACCCGCGCCGAGCTCACCACCACGCTGGCCACGCTGCTGCAGGCGTCGGTCGGCGAGGCGGCGACCCGGCTGGTCAGCCCGCTGCATCTGCCCGCACGCCGGGTCGACGAGGCGCTCCGCGACGGCGTCGCCCTGCCGGCGCCGTTGCCGTCGCTGCTGGCGCGTGCGGTCGAGGCGCTGGCCCAGCGGGCCGCGCCGGCCGGCACGGACGACGATGCGGAACCTGCCCGGCTGGCGCCGGGCAGCCTGTCGGCCTTCACGTCGCCGGAGCCGCCGGCATGAGCGGGCCGATCCTGGAGTCGCCCCTGGTGCTGATCGAGCAGCGCGTCCTGCGGCGCGCCAAGGACGAGACGCTCGACCTCGACGGCTCTGACGCCGCCCGGCGGGTTCGTGACCTGGTCGCCGACGAGGTCGAGCAGTGGCGGCTGGACTACAAGCACGGGCTGCGGTCGTTCGACCTGCCCGACCCGGACCTCGTCATCGAGCGGGCCGAGCGCAATCTCCTCGGCTTCGGGCCGCTCGAACCGCTGCTCGCGGACGACGACGTCTGGGAGATCATGATCAACGCGCCGGACCAGATCTTCGTCAAGCGCCACGACGGGGTGTCCGGCTACCACGACGACGCCTTCCACGACGACGAGCACGTCACCCGCACGCTGACGAAGCTGCTCGACGACGCCTCGCAGTCGCACCGCAAGCTCGACGCTGCCGAAGGGCTCCAGGACGCCCAGCTCGACGCCGGCGCCCGCCTGCACATCGTGCACCGCGACGTCGGGCGCGGCGGCCACCTGTTGGTCAACATCCGCAAGTTCACCGGTGTGGCGATCCGGTCGCTCGACGAGCTCGTGACGCGCGGGGCCCTGCAGGCGCCGGTCGCGGCGTTCCTGCGGGCGTGCGCCCAGGCCACGCTGTCGATCGTGTTCGCCGGTCCGCCCGGCTCCGGCAAGACCACCCTGCTCTCGTGCTGCACCGCCGAACTCGACCCCAGCCTGCGCGTGGTGACCGCCGAGGAGGTCTTCGAGGTCGACGTGCCGCTGCCCAACGTCGCGTCGATGCAGACCCGGGCGGCGCGCCCGGACCGTCCCGAGGTCGACCTGCGCCGGCTCGTCGCCGGGTTCCTGCGCATGGCCCCCGACGTCGCCATCGTCGGCGAGGTCCGCGACCGTGAGGCGCTGCCGCTGCTGCTGACGCTGTCCTCGGGCGTCAAGGGCTACACGACGATCCACGCCGGGACGGCCCGTCAAGCCCTGTCCCGGCTGCGGTTCATCAGCCAGCTCGCCGACACCCGCTCGGAGCTGCCGATGCCGGCGCTGACCTCGCTGGTGACCGAGGCCGTCGACCTGGTGGTCCAGTGCTCGCGGGTCGCCGGCCGCCCGCGCATCGAGGAGGTCGTCGCGGTCGAGGACCTGCAGTCGGTGGACGGCAGCGGCCAGTTCACGGTCACCGAGTTGTTCCGCCGCGAGGACCCCGACGCCGACCTCACCTGGACGGGCAACGTGCCGGTGCGCATCGGCCGCCCACTGGCCGCCGCCGGCCACGACGTCCGCGAACTGCTGGACGCCGTGGCGGGTGCGGTCGCCGCCGAGGCCGGGCGGGCTGGCCATGGGTGACGGACTCGATGGGTTCCTGCTGGCGGTGGTCGCCGGCTACGGCGTCTACCTGCTCTACACGGCCGTCGCGCTCGGCTGGCGCGGGCTCGGCCTCGGCCCGACCCCCCTGCGCTCGACGCCTCGCCGTGACCGGCTCCGCGAGTTCCTCGTCCAGGCCGGCCTCGACGGCATCCGACCCGTCGAGCTCGCCGCCGTCATGCTCGTCCTGTTCGGCGTCGCGGCCGCCCTAGCGTGGGTCCTGTACGGCGGCACGCTCGTGCCGATCGCCGCCGGAACGATGGTCGCCACCGTGCCCGTGTGGTCGGCGCGTACCCGTCGCCGTAGCCGCCGCGAACTGGCCCGCGAGGCATGGCCGAGGCTGATCGAGGAGATCCGGCTCAACGCCGTGACGCTCGGCCGTTCCGTGCCCCAGGCGCTGCTCACCGTCGGCCTGCGCGGCCCCGAGGAACTGCGTCCGGCCTTCGTCGCAGCGCAGCGCGAATGGCTGA
Organism: Egicoccus sp. AB-alg2; assembly: GCF_041821065.1. Taxonomy (NCBI): domain Bacteria; kingdom Bacillati; phylum Actinomycetota; class Nitriliruptoria; order Egicoccales; family Egicoccaceae; genus Egicoccus; species Egicoccus sp. AB-alg2. The sequence continues at coordinate 46,327 of NZ_JBGUAX010000013.1, forward strand.
TGTCCACCGACTTCGAACGCACCCTCGACGTGCTGCGCGCGCGACTCGCCGATCCGACGGCCGACGCCGTGTGCGAGACCCTGCTGGTGGCGCACGACGTCGGTGGCACCGACGTGGACCGGCGCCTGCGGGCGCTGGCCGCCGACCGCATCCAGGACCTGCAGGGACGCAAGGACGCCCGCGCCAAGCAGGCCGGCGTCCGGTTCGCACGGATGTTCGTCCTGCTCGTGCCCATCGGGATGGCGTTCGTCGGCCTCTCCATCGGCGAGGGGCGCGCCGCCTACGCCAGCGACACCGGGCAGGCCATGGTGCTGCTCGCCTTCGCGCTCATGGCCGGCTGCTGGTGGTGGGCCGGCCGACTGCTCCAGCTGCCCGAGGAGCAGCGCGTCTTCCTCGGGGTCGGCCGTGAGGAGCACGGGGGACGATGACGACGCTGCTGCTGCTCAGCGGTCTCGCCCTGTGGTTGGGGCTCACGCTGCTGTTCGCCGAGCTGCGCTGGTTCTCGCGACGCTCGCTGGTGGCCCGCCTCGGCCCCTACGTGCCCGGCGGGATGGGTGCGCGCAGCTGGGCCGGGGTGTTGTCCGCCGAGACCTTCCGGGAGGCGGTCGGCCCCGTCGCCCGCAGCCTCGGCGAGGGCTTCTCGCGCCTGTTCGGCGTCAGCGAGGAACTCGACCGCAAGCTGCGGCGCATCCACGCGCACCTCGACGTCACGGAGTTCCGCGTCCGGCAGGTCGGCTGGTCGCTCGCGGCCCTGTCGCTGGGGGCGCTGCTGTCGGTCGCCGTGCGGCCGCCGGCGCCCGTGGCCCTGTTGTTCACCCTCGGGGGTCTCCTGCTGGCCTTCCTGCTGCTCGAGCAGCAGGTCGAGACCGCCTCGTCACGGTGGAAGCGGGCCGTCCACCTGGAACTGCCCGTGGTGGCGGAACAGATCGCGATGCTGCTGGGCGCGGGCTACTCGTTGGCGGCCGCGCTGGACCGCGTCGCCAGCCGCGGCCAGGGCGCCGTGGCGCGAGACCTGCGCCGGGTGCTGGCCCGCATCCGACAGGGCCTCGACGAGGAGCACGCCCTGCAGGAATGGGCGGAACTCGCCGACGTGCCCTCGGTCGACCGGCTCGTGTCGGTCCTCGCCCTCAATCGCGAGGCCAGCGACCTGGGACGGCTGATCGCCGAGGAGGCCCGCGCCATCCGCGGCGACGTCCAGCGCGAACTCGTGGAGCGGCTCGAACGCCGGGGACAGCAGGTCTGGATCCCGGTCACCGTGGCGACGCTGCTGCCGGGTGTGATCTTCATCGCGATCCCGTTCACCCGTGCGCTGGACGGTTTCCTCGGCCCCTGAACGTGCGACCAGACGAGCGGATCGAGGCGTCATCCACAGGGCAGCGAAATTTGGACGTGCAAGATGCGGTTGCATCGGGCACCATCTAGGAGAACTAGACCGCACGGGGGAGCCCAGATGGCACGGCAGTTACCAGCGCTCATGGCACGTCTTCGTCAGAACCAGGCGGGCGAAGGCGTCATCTCGGCGGCCATCGTGGTCCTGATCATGGCGCTCCTCGGTGCGGCCATGTGGGCGGCCTTCAACGGGATCTTCACCGACGCCACGGCGGAGATCCAGACAACCGTGGACTCGATCGGCGGCTAGGTGGACCGCGGCGAGTCCGGGAGCAGTCCCGTCACCGCCGTCTTCGGCGTCGCGATCTTCCTCGCCTTCGTGCTCCTCGCCACGCAGACCCTGCTGCACCTCTACGCCTCGTCGGTCGTGTCCAGCGCGGCCTTCGACGTCGCCCGGCGTGGGGCGGCCGAGGGAGGCGGCGGCTGCGCCGAGGTCGACCGCCGCGTCCGGGCGCGCCTGGGCGACCACGGCGCCGGCGCCCGGGTCGACTGTCTCGTCGACGGCGAGCAGTTGCGCGTCCGGGTGCTGGCCGACTCGCCGGCCCGTCTGCTCGCAGGGCTGCGACGCGACGCCGGTGTCCGCGGCATCGAACGCACCGCCACGGTCAGGATCGAGCGGGTCCGATGAGGGCGTGGCGTCAGGAGGAGGGGTTCGCCGCTGGGGCCGAGGCGCTGGCGTTCGGCGTGCTCGTCTTCGTGCTCGGCACGTTGGTCGTCGTGAACGCCTGGGCCGTGGTCGACGCGAAGTTCGCCGCGAGCGCCGCGGCCCGGGAAGCCGTCCGTGCTGCGGTCGAGGCGCCGACGGCCGCCGACCAGCCGGGACGTGCCGACATCGCCGCGCGCGCCGCCCTCGCAGCGCACGGCGGGCAGGAGGCGGCGGCCGTCACCCCGCTGCGGCTGGGCCTGGAACGCTGCCAGGAGATCGCCTACGAGATCCGCGTCGAGGTCCCGGCGCTGCTGTTGCCGGGCATCGCCACGCGTACCGCGCCGTTCGTCGTCATCGGCCGGCACGTCGAGGTCGTCGACCCCTACCGCTCGGGCCTCGACGTCGCACCTGGGGAGGTGCCCGACTGTGCCTTCTGACGAACCGCGACGCGGCCGGGCGCACGAGGAGGGCAACACCCTGGTGTTGATGCCGGTCGCGGTGCTCGTGCTGCTCGTGTTGGCGTCGATCGCCTTCGATGCGGCCAACGTCTACCTGCAGCAGCGGCGCCTGGCCGACCTCGCCGCCGGGCTCGCCAACGACGCGGTGGCCGGCCTCGACCTCGACGCCGTCTTCGATGCCGGGCAGGAGGCGCGCATCGATCCAGGCCGTGCGCGCGGACTCACACAGGCACGGCTGGGCGCGTTCACACGGGATCGCACGCTCGAGGACGTCCGGTGCGTCCCCGCGATCGACGGTTTCGAGGTGACCGTCGCCTGTGAAGGTCGCGTCGCCGCCGTCTTCGGCCGCGCCCTGGCGGGCGACGGGTTCGCCGTGCGCGCGGTCGAGTCGGCACGCGCCGCCGTCGAGTGACCGACCTGCCGCTCGTGTAAGTGTTGAAACGTATCAAGGCGCTTACGTAGCGTGTCGGGCCCACCCGTCCGCCAGCCGAGAGCCCGCCCGTGCGCTTCGATCGCTACGACAACCGTGCCGCCCAGGTCGCCGCGGCCCTGGTGACCGCTGCCCGCGACGGCCTCACGCTGGCGGCGTTGCGCGGCGTGATCGAGCAGTTCGACCTGCCGCTGCACGTCGACCCGGCCGATCTGGCCGGGGCCGTGGCGTTGGCGGACGAGCTCACGCCGCTGTTCGGGAGCCCCGCCGACGCGACGATCGCCGCGATCGACGACCGACTGGCGACCCTGGACGTGCGTCCGCGGCTCACCACCCACGATGGCCGCGACCCCCACCTGCACTTCGAACCCGACGGTGCCGACACGGTCACGCGGCTGCGCGTCAACAGCCTCATGGGCCTCGCCGCCGTCGTCGCCGACGCGGGACCGCAGCGGCTGGGACGCTGCGCCGCCGCGGGCTGCGAGGTGGTCTACGTCGACGTCTCCCGCAACGGGCGCCGCCGGTTCTGCTCGACCGCCTGCGCGAACCGCACCCACGTCGCCGAGCACCGCGCCCGCCAGCGGCCCCGGGCTACGCGCGCATGACCCCCTCGGACGCCATCCCCTCGACGCGCCGACGCCAGCGCCGCATCGTCGCGCTGGCGGTGCCGGCGATCGCCACCCTGGTCGCCGACCCGCTGCTCGGCCTGGTCGACACGGCGGTCGTCGGTCGCATCGGCGCCGCCGAGCTCGGCGCCCTCGGCCTGGCCGTGTCCGTGCTGAGCGCGCTGTCCTGGATCTTCAACTTCCTCGTGTTCGGCACCACCTCGACCGTCGCGCGCGCGGTCGGGGCCGGCGACCTGCCGGCCGCCGGTCGCCGGGTCGGCCACGCCGCGCAGGTCGCGCTCGCCATCGGCACCGCCGTCGGGCTGCTGCTCTTCCTCGGCGCCGTGCCGATCCTGCGCCTGCTCGGCACGGTCGACGAACTGCTGGGCCCGGCTGCGACCTACCTCCAGATCCGTGCCGTCGGCGTGCCGCTCCTGCTGCTCACCTACGTCGGCCACGGCGCCTTCCGCGGCGTGTCGGACACGCGCACACCGATGGGCGTGGTCGTCGTCGCCAACCTCGTGAACGCCGTGCTGACCGTGGTGCTGGTCTTCCCGCTGGGGATGGGCATCGCCGGCGCCGCCTGGGCCACCGTCGCAGCCGAGGCCCTCACCGCCGGGGCCTTCCTCGTGCTGCTGCGCCGCACCGGGCTGCCGCTGCGGGGCCACGGACGGCCGGACCGGCAGCAGCTGCGTGCGCTGGTCGTCGTCAGCCGCGACCTGTTCGTGCGCACCGGCGGGCTGCTGCTCGGCCTGCTGGCCATCACCGCCGCCGCCGGACGGGTCGGCGCCGTCACCGCGGCCGGCCACCAGGTCCTGTACCAGACCTTCCTGCTGGTCTCGTTCTTCATGGACGGCTTCGCCATCGCCGCGCAGGCCATCGTCGGCACGGCGTTGGGCGCCGGCCGGCCCGACGAGGCGCGCGCCTACGGCCGTGACCTCGTGGTCTGGGGAGTCGTGGGCGGCGCCGTGATCGCCATACTGCTGCTGGCCGGTGGTGGCGTGCTGCCGCGGCTGCTGACCGACGAGCCCCAGGTCCTGGCCGTCATCGCCTCGGCGTGGTGGTTCGCGGCGCTGGGCCACGTCGTCAACGGCCCCGTGTTCGCACTCGACGGGGTGCTCATGGGTGCCGAGGACTTCGCGTACCTTCGCACCTGGACGGTGCTGGCGGCAGTCGTCGGCGGCGTCGGTGGCCAACTCGTCGCCACGTTCGGTGGCGGCCTGCTGGGCCTCTGGTTCGCCGTGCAGGCGATGATGCTCGTCCGGCTCGTCTCCCTGGTCGTCCGCGTCCGCGGCACCGCCTGGACCCGCACGGGTGCCGGACTCGTCGTCGACCCCTGACCCGACCACGTACCCGGGGCCGCCCCCGGTCGTGCGCTTCGGCTCGGGGACGACGTCGGGACCTCACCCCATGGTCCGGCGCCACGTACCACCGCAGGCTGACGCGTCCCCATCCCGCTCCCACCCCCGCTGGAGGCATGCGACATGCCCCGTTCCCGTCCGTCCGTGTTCGTGCTCGTCGGTCTCCTCGGCATCCTCGGCGTCCTGGCCGGTGCCTGTGCCGGCAACGGCGACGCCGCCGCACCGCGCGCCGACGTCGCCGCGGCCGACTTCGCCGACGCCGACGTCGTCCTGACCGCCGGCGACATGTTCTACGAGGGCGCCCCCGCCTCCCTCGAGGCCGGCACCCACGTCATCGGCCTCGACAACCAGGGGCGCGCCCCGCACGACGTCGTGTTCGACCGCGGCATCGGGCAGGTCGCCTACGCCGACGGCGGCGCGCAGGCCGCCGGCGAGGTCACCCTCGAGGCCGGTGACTACGTCGTGTACTGCTCGATCCCCGGCCACCGGCAGGCCGGCATGGAGTTCGATCTCACCGTCGAGTGAGCCCGCGACCGCGCCCGTCGTGTCGAGCCGGCGCCGCTCGGTCGGCCCACCAACGGAAGGTCGGCCGAGCGCTGCACGGTCGGCCGAACGCCGCACCGATGCGTCGTCGGTTCGACCGTGCGGCGCTGCCTCGACCGTGAGGCGCTGCCTCGACCGTGAGGCGCTGCCTCGACCACGCGGCGCTGCCTCGACCGCGCGGGCGTGGCGACCGCGGTCGAGGTGATGTCGAGCTACCGACGCATGGTCGGCCCCATGACGCACCCATGCGTTATCGGTTCGACCGTGCGGCGCTGTCTCGACCATGCGGGGCGGCCTCGACCGTGCGGGGCTGCCTCTGCCGCGCGGGTCGAGGCGGGGGACGGTCGGCCTGCCCGAACGTCGCCACGACGGTGCTCGGCGCAACCTCGAACCTCGAGGACGTACCGATCGAGGAGGAGCCGAGATGTCCGGACCGTTCCAGCAGGGCGATCGCGTGGCCTGGAAGCACGCGCAGGGCGAGACGACCGGCGCCGTGAAGCAGATCCACAAGGAACGCACCGAGTTCGAGGGCCAGACGTTCGCCGGCTCCGAGGACGACCCCGTCTACATCGTCGAGTCCGACCAGACCGGTGCCCGGGCCGCCCACAAGCAGGGCGCCCTGCGCCGGCTGGACGACTGACGGTCGGCCGACCGTGGCCGACGCGACGATCGCTACGCTGCCGCCGTGTGCCCTGGACGGGAGGAACGGGCGGTGGCGGGACGTGGAACGCGAGCCGCCGGCCGCGTGGCACTGCTCTGGGACGACCGCCTGACCGGCTACGACCTCGGCGGTGACCATCCGCTGGCCCCGATCCGCGTCGAGCTGACGATGGCCCTCATCCGGGAGAGCGGCCTGCTCGGCAACGGGGCCGTCGAGGTCCCGCCCGGGACCCTCGACGAGGCAGAACTGCTGCGCCTGCACCGGCCGGAGTTCGTCGACACCGTCAAGCGGCTGTCGGTCGACGCCACGGCCCGCGCCGACGCCGCGTTCGGGCTCGGCCCCGGCGACACCCCGGCCTTCCCGGGCATGCACCCCACCTCGATGCTGGTGTGCGCCGCCTCCAAGGAGGCCGCCCGGCAGGTGTGGGAGGGCGAGGCCGACCATGCCTTCAACCCCGCCGGTGGCCTGCACCACGCCATGCCCGACCGCGCCGCCGGCTTCTGCATCTACAACGATCCGGCCGTGGCGATCGACTGGCTGCTCGAGCACGGCGCGGAGCGGGTCGCCTACGTCGACGTCGACGTGCACCACGGCGACGGGGTCGAGGTGACCTTCGCCGACGATCCGCGCGTGCTGACGATCTCCCTGCACGAATCGGGGCGGTTCCTGTTCCCGGGCACGGGGCACGTGAGCGACATCGGTGGGGCCGGCGCTCCCGGCTCGGCCGCCAACGTGCCGCTGTACCCGGGTACCACCGGCGACGTGTGGCTCGGTGCCTTCGACGCGGTCGTCGACCCGCTCGTGCGGGCCTTCGCGCCGGACATCCTCGTCACCCAGCTCGGCTGCGACACCCACGCCACCGACCCGCTGGCCCACCTGTCGCTGACCGTGGACGACGACGCGGCCATCTACCGGCGACTCCACGACCTGGCCCACGAGGTGTGCGAGGGCCGGTGGGTCGCGTTCGGTGGCGGCGGCTACCAGATCGTCGACGTCGTGCCGCGCGCCTGGACGCTGGCGTTCGCGGAGATGGCGGGGGTCGCCGCGCCGATCGACACCCCGATGTCGTGGCAGGAACTGGCCTACGCGCGCACCGGCCGGACGCCGCCGCGCTCCTTCACCGACGACCCGGCGCGCGTGAACCCGGAGCTGCGCGAGCAGGCGCAGCGCGCGGCGCAGGAGTCGGTCGACGCGGTGCGCCGCCTGGTCCTGCCACACCACGGTGTCCGGGGCCCGCGGGTGCACGGCTGACCGGCCGAGCGGCGACCAGCCCCACGGTCAGGTCTGGTTCACTCGACGCCTCGACCACGGCCGGCGGGGGAAGGAACGCGAAGGTGGCTCAGGGCAGACGCGTGCTCGTCACCGGCGTCGCGAGCGCACTGGCCGGGCTGCTGGTCGCCGCGCTCGAGGAACGCGACGACGTCGAGCACCTTGTCGGGGTGGACGTGCGCACGCCGGGCCACCCGCTGGAGCGCACCGAGTTCGTCCGCGGCGACGTGCGCAACCCCGTCGTCGCCCGGGTCCTGCGCCTGCAGCGCATCGACACGGTCGTGCACATGAGCACGGAGACCTCGGCGGCCTCGGCCGGCGGGCGCGCCATGATGAAGGAGCGCAACGTCATCGGCGCGATGCAGCTGCTGGCCGCCTGTCAGAACACCCCGACGTTGCGGCGCTTCGTGCTCAAGTCCACCACCGCCGTCTACGGCTCGGAGCACACCGACCCGGTCACGTTCCGCGAGACGGACCTGCCCCGCACCCCACCCCGCCACGGCTACGCGAAGGACGCCACGGAGATCGAGGGCTACGCCCGTGCGTTCGCACGCCGGCGCGACGACGTCGACCTGACGATCCTGCGCTTCGCCAACTTCGTCGGCGGACGTGTCGACAGCGCCTTCCACTCCCTGTTCAGCCTTCCCGCCGTGCCGACCGTGCTGGGGTTCGACCCGCGGCTGCAGTTCTGCCACGAGGACGATGCGGTGGCCGTGCTCGAGCGCGCCGTGACCGACGGGCGGTCCGGCATCTACAACGTCGCCGGCGACGGGGTGGTCTACCTCTCGCAGGCCATCCGGCTCGCCGGTCGGGTTCCGGCACCGGTGCCGCAACCCTTCGTGAACGTCGTCGCGGACCTCGTCCGCCGCAGCCGACGCGCCGACCTGTCGCCCGAGCAGCTGCGGTTCCTGCAGTACGGCCGCGCGGTCGACACCGCCCGGCTGCGCGAGGAGTTCGGCTACCAGCCGCGCTACACGAGCCGCGAGGCGTTCGAGGACTTCGTCCGTCGCCGCCGCATCCGGGGCCTGCTCGCCCACGACGACGTGGTCCGGCTCGAACACGAGCTCAACGCGTTCCTGGCCCGGCACGACCAGCGCAAGTTCGTGGCCGGCCGCACCGAGGGGCCGACCGGATGAGCGCCGCCCGTCGTCATGCCGAGGTGATCTCCATCTCCGAACAGCGTGCCGCCCGCGAACGCGCCGCCGCCGAAGGCGTCGCCCGCCCGCGCTGCCGAGCGGAGACCTCCGACGGTCGCCGGTGCCGCAACTACGCCGTCGACCAGGGCCATTGCCGGATCCACGCGCCCCGGCCGGCCCCCGAGGACGTCGAGGCGATCCCGTCGGACGTGGACGACGACGTTGCCGAGGCACGCCGTCGCGCGGCGCAGGAGGCCGAGCGCCGCGGCTGGCAGCCACCCGTCGACGCCGTCGCCGCCCTGCGCGACGCGGCCGGATCCTCGTGGCCCGACCACCTGCAGCAGGTGGCGGCCTTCCTGCGCCGCCGGCTCACCGGTGACTACACGATCGACGAGTTCGGGTTCGACGAGGACCTGACCAACCAGGTGCTCATGCCGCTGATCCGGCCGCTGCACCGTTACTGGTGGCGCGTCGCGTCGCACGGCGCCGAGCACCTGCCCACCACCGGCGGCGGCCTGGTCGTCGCCAACCATGCCGGCACGCTGCCCGCCGATGCCCTCATCACCCGCCTGGACATCCTCGAGCAGACCGGCCGCAACGCCCGCGAACTCGCCGCCGACCTCGTCATGCGCACGCCGTTCGTGGGACCGTTCGCCCGCAAGACCGGCGCCACGCTCGCATCGGGCACCGACGCCGACCGGCTCCTCGCCCGCGGCGAGCTCGTGGCCGTCTGGCCCGAGGGCTTCAAGGGCGTCGGCAAGCCGTGGCGCGACCGCTACAAGCTGCAACGCTTCGGACGTGGCGGCTTCGTCGCCACCGCCCTGCGGGCCCAGGTGCCGATCCTCCCCACGGCCATCGTCGGCAGCGAGGAGATCTACCCACTGCTCTACGACCTGCGCCTGCTCGCACGCATGCTCGGCCTGCCCTACTTCCCGATCGTGCCGCAGATGTTCGCGCTCCCGGTCCTCGGGCCGTTCGCGCTGCTGCCGCTGCCGTCGAAGTGGGTCATCGAGTACGGCGAGCCCATCGACACCAGCGCCTACGGCCCCGAGGCCGCCGACGACCCCATGGCGGTGTTCGAGCTAACCGACCACGTCCGCAACACGATCCAGCAGATGCTGCACCGCAACCTCATGGGGCGGCGGAGCGTGTTCCTGTAGCGCGCTTGGGCCGACCGCTCCGGGCCGCGGCACCCGACCGCTCCGGGCTGCGGCACCCGACCGCTCCGGGCCGCGGCACCCGACCGCTCCGGGCCGCGGCACCCGACCGCTCCGGGCTGCGGCGGTCGCCTGCGCAGGGGGCGCTTCGCTCGCTCTCGGGGCGCGCCCCGGGGGCGCTTCCGAGATAGCCCCTGCTACGGCGACCGCCGCACCCTCCGCTCCGCCTCCCCGTCAGTCGCAGCCTCACCCCGCCCCCGACGGCCGGGAACTCGACTCCTGGTCTGGTCAGCGTCGGCGGTGGAGGAGGAGGGCGGTTGCGAGGGCGAGGAGGCCGAGGGCGCCGCCGAGGCCGGCGCCGGTGTGGGGGAGCGGCTCGTCGGGGGGCTCGACCGCCGTCGGGACGATCTCCGGGTCGTCGTCCGGCGCGGCCGGCGCGGCGTTGACGCCGACGCGGGTCTCGTTGGCGTGGACGACCACCGCGATGTCGCCGGCGACGTCGCCGAGGCCCGGCAGACCTGCCAGCGGCAGGCTCGCCGCGATGACGAACGGGGTCGTGCCGGCCGAGGTTCCGGCCCCGTCCACCTCGCCGGTGTAGGCCTCGCCCTGTGTGATGGCCTGCGTGGTCAGGGCGTCGAGCAACTCGTCGATCGCGTCGAACACCGGGTCGAGCTGGCCGTCGAGCAGGTCCTGCTGCACGACGCGCTCCAGCACGGCGATGTCCCCCAGCGGGCCCTCGGTCGCGATCAGCCGCAGCAGGCTCTGCTCCTGCGGGCAGCTGCGCAGCTGCAGGTCGACGACCGACGCGGAACGCGAGGCCTCGGTTCCGTCCGTCGTGGCCGTCGAGGAGAACGTGAACGGGGCGGTGCCGTCGCCCCCGACACACGCGATCCCCAACGCGTTGAGGCCCGCGAGGGTCGAGGTGGCCGTCGCCGTCACGGACGTGCCGTCCTGCACGACCTCGGCCGTCGCACCCACGAGCCCGAGGTCCAGCAACGGGACGTCGACCTCCAGCGGGTTGCGCAGCTGCAGGATCGAGCGCGTCCCCTCGGGGTCGTCCTCGCACAGCGACCCGCCGCCGAGCAGCTGTTCGATCACGGGATCGGTCACGTCGCACAGGGCGGGCTGTAGCTGGGCCAGCAGCTGTTCGTTCAGCGCGTCCACGACCTGGCCGACGGCGTCGCGCAGCTCGGCGGGCAGTCCGAGCGCGATCAGGTTGCCCAACCGGATGTCGGCCCCGGCGATCTGTACGTCGGCGAAAGCCCGTGCGTCGTCCGCGGCGCAGTCGACGCCCAGCAGCGTGAGGTTGATCACCGGCGTGTCGCCGGGAGGTAGCTCGACGTCCATCGGTCCGCCCTGACAGGCGCCGGGCTGGTCCGCGGCCTCGGCGGCGAGCAGCAGGTTGGTCACGAAGGCGCGCGCGTCGGCGTCCACGTCCTCGCCGGCGGCCGCCCGACGCAGCTCGGCCTCAGCCTTGCCGAGGTCGATGCGGATGCCGGTCGTGGTGACCTCGCCGAGCTCGCAGCTGCCGGCGATGCCCAGCCCCTCGAGCACGGGCGCGAGGCCGTCGGCCAGTGCGGCGGGCAGGCCAACGCACACCGTGGTGCCGTTCGCCTCCGCGTAGGCCGCGAAGCCGCCCACGCCGGTCTCGGGAGTGACCGCGCCGCCGGCACCGCCAGCACCGCCGGGCGAAGCGTCGGCCCCTTCGTCGCCGCCGTCCTCGGACGCGTCCGGGGCGTCGTCGCCCAGCAGCCCTCGCAGCTGCTCGAGCAGGTCCTGAAGCGGCTGTGGCAGGTCGCTGCCGCCGCCGTCCCGGAGCGCGTCGAGGAGCTGCTGCAGCTCGGCGGGATCGAGATCACCGAGCAGGTCCTCGACCTGTGCGGGGTCGAGGAGCTCCTCCAGGTCGCCGAGGTCGGCGGGCTGTGCCGCGGCGACGCCGGTCCCACCCAACAGCAGCAGGCCAGCCACCGCCACGGCGGCCGTCCGCCGCCACACACCCCTGGTCATCCCCCGGCTCCTCCCGATCCGACGGTTCGTCGTCACCGGGCCGCGAGCGCCCGGTCGTTCGCTGCGGTCAACGAGCGCACAACCCAGGAGGTACGCACGGGTAGGCGACCGCGCGACGACGCGCGACGATCGCGCAGCTGGCCGCACCGACCGACGCCTGTCGTCCGACACTCAGAACCGACCGACGCAGCGGTCGGCTCAGCCGCCTCCGAGGCCGCCCAGACCGTCGCGGAGACCGCCGGTGACCCCGCCGACCGTGTCGCCGACGCTGTCGGCCGCGTCGCCGACCCCATCCGCCACGTCGTCGACGACACCGCCGACGGTGCCCGCCGGGTCGCGCACGACCTTGCCCGGGTCGCGGACGACGTCGCCGACGCTGCTGCCCACGTCCTCGACGACGCCGCCGACGTCCTCACCGACGCTGCCGACGTTCCCGCCGACCGTGCCGCCCGTGACGTCGTCGACCACCCCGCCGACCTCGCCGGTGGTGCGTCCGACCGTGCTGCCGACGCGTCCGGTGGTGTCCTCGACGGCGTCGCCGACCCCGTCGGTGACGCGCCCGACGGTCCCGCCGCCGGCGTCCGACGTTTTCTCCTGCCCCCCGGCTCCGTCAGGCTGCGGGGTGACGCGCTCGACGGCGCGCTCGACCCGCTCCACCGCCGCTGCCTCGAGCTCGCTCAACCCGTCGGCCAGCGTCGACAACTCCAGCGACGGGGTCGGGACGGGGAGCGCCGCGGAGCGCAGCCGCTCGCCCAGGCTCGCACCGTCGCTCAGGGGGGCGACGACCGCGCCCGCGAGCTCGACGCAGTCGCAGGCCTGCAGGGCGGGGAACAGCAGCTCGAGACGGATGCGACGCAGCACCCCGAGCGAGTCCTCCACGTGCGGGCGCACGTCGGCCGGCAGCTCGCCGTAGATCTCGATGATGCGGACGGCCTGGCGCTCGGTGAAGGCGTCGACCTCCAGGATCAGCTGGCCGTCACCGGTGCGCTCGGCCTCTGCGAGCAGGGCCTCGGCGCCGGCAAGCGAGCGCTCGTCCATCTCCTGCAGGGCGGTCACCAGCCGGGCACTGCCGATGCGGTCGTAGCCGGTGGCGACCTCTTCGAGCCGCTCCTCGGCGAAGCGCAGCTGCAGGCGGCCTTGCTGGGCGACGTCCCCGGCCAGCGAGAGGCGGGTGGACTCCGTGATCTGCTTGATCCGGTAGAGGGCGTCGCCGGGCAGGGCCTCCTGGGCGGCGAAGGCGACACCGGTGGTGCCGACCATGGCGGCCGCGAGTCCGGTCGCCAGGCCGACGCGTGCGGAGCGGGCCGCGCCGGCGAGCCGCTCGCGGACCGGGGCGAGGACCGGCGTCCTGGCCGCCTCGGGCGCGCGGTCGAGCTCGGCGATGTCGGCCAGCAGTCGGTCGCGCATCGCGGCGCGCCGGTCCTCGGTCAGCGTGACCGCGGGAAGCGCGTCGCGTTCGGCGACCGCGGTCGCGAGCGCCCCGAGGCGCCGTGCCTCGCGCCCGACCTCCGCGGGCGCACGCGACCCGTCGAGCAGCGCGGCGAGCTGCTCGACCTCGCGGGCGTGGCGGCGGGGCATCACGGGCGGACCTGTCGTGTTGACATCGACGTCAACGAGCAGTCCATGGGGCGGGTGCGGCCCCGTGCGGCTGCCGCGCCGCGCGCGCTCACAGCGGCACCATCCGGAGCAGCGCCAGCAGCCCGCCGAGCCCGGCCGCGGCCAGCTTCGCCAGTTCCGGGTGATCGGCCACCTCGGCGGCCAAGGCCCTGAGCGCCCGGTACTGCAGGGCCTTCGTGGCGCCGATCGACCGCTCGAGCACGGCCGCGGTGTCCGCAACCGACAGGTCGTGGACGAAGCGCAGCTCGATCACCTCGCGGTGGTCGTCCTTGAGCCGCGCCAGCGCGGCCCCGAGCGCGCGGGCGAGGTCCTTGCCCACGGCCACCCGCTCGGGGTCGTCCGGGCCCGTGGGCGTCGGGTCGTCACGGACCTCGTCCGTCGGGCGCTCGAGGCGGAAGCGAGCCGACTTGAAGTGGTCGTGGACCCGGTTGCGGGCGATCGTCATGATCCATGCGCCGAGGTCGACGCCCTGCCACTCGAAGCTCGACAGCCGCCGGTAGGCGCGCAGGAACACGTCGCCGACCAGGTCCTCGGCGAGCTGGCGGTGCCCGACGCGCCGGTACACGTAGGCGAAGGTCTGGTCGACATAGCGGTCGTAGAGGTCGGCGAACGCCTGGGCATCGCCGTCCTGGGCGCGCGAGACGAGGTCCACGACCTGCGGGTCGAGTGCCTCCTCGGTGCCGGCGGTTGCGCTCACAGACCGCCGGCCTGCACCAGTTGGACGACCGCCGCGATGACGATGATCGTCAACAGGACGATCAGCGCCACTGACGTCCCGCCACGCACGCCGCGCCCTCCCGGTCGACCGCACGAGCGGCGTCCCGGCGCCGCTGTCGCGTTGGCCGAGGGTAGAGGCCGTGCCTGACAACCCTCGACTCGGTCGTTAGTCAAGCGGAGATCGGGACGTCTTGCCTAGTTCGTTGGGCCACCGACGTCGTGCCCGGCACGATCCGCCGCGGAGACGACCGCTCAGGGCACCGGTGGGACGGTCGGCTGGTCGGGGTCGTCCTCGTCGAGGCCGGGTGCGACCTGCACGAGGTCGGGTCGTCCCAGCACCTCCTCGGAGGAGGCGCCCTCGAGCAGGGCCAGGCACTTCTCGCGTTCCTGTCGCAGGTAGCCCACCAGGGCGCTGCGGTCGTCGAGGTAGCGCCGGCAGTCCAACTCCAGGGTGATCGAGGCGTGCGGCCCGCCAGGAGCCTTCGCGTCCTTGCCCACCGTGTGCAGGAACGACGCCAGCGGCAGCCGGCCGTGCCCGAGGGGCGCGTGGCTGTCGCGCCCGCCGCCGCGGTTGTCGGAGACGTGCAGGTGGACGGCCTGGTCGCGCAGGTGCCGGTAGGCCTCGGTGATGTCCACCCCGGCGACGCCGAAGTGGCTGGTGTCGAGCACGACGTGCTGGAACGGGCGCAGGTGCGCCGGCTCGGTGTAGCGGTGGAACCGGACCGGGCGACCGGCGACCGACACCGGATAGAGGTTCTCCACCCCCAGCCGAGTGCCATGCTCCTCGGCCTCCGCGTCGCCCTCCTTCAGCAGCCACGAATGGAAATCGCGCTGCCAGCGGAACGGCGGGTGCACGATCATCAGGTCCGCGTCGAGTTCGCCCGCCAATTCCAGCGAGCGGCGGGCCTTCGTCACCAGGTCGGTCCCGAAGACCCGGCGCGTGAGCAGCAGGAAGGGGCCGTGCACGACCGGGATCGCGGCGCCTTCGGTCGCTGCGGCCGCGGCCACCCGCTCGGCGTCCTGCGTGGCCGGGTCCTGCGTGACCATCAGCTCCACGCCGTCGTAGCCGGCCTCGGCCACGACGGCCAGCGCCCAGTCCAGGGGACGGGCGAACAACGGACCGGTGGAGGCGAGCAGGCGCATGTCGCCGGAGCGTAGCCACCGCGCCCCCGCCCCCTTCCGGACCTGCGGGGGCACGCCTCGACCGGTGCGCTTTCGTCCACGAGGACGATTCGGCGCCCGCGGCCGGTTCCTAGGCTTCGCGGACCACGGCCAGTCGAATCCGGTCAGGAGGGGCGGGGTGGTGGACGCCGACAGGGACACGGCGGCCGACGGCGCGACCGTCGGCGGCCTCCCGGACCGCGCCCCGGGCACCGCCACCGCGAACGACGCCGCCCCGGACGAGGCGGCTGCGAACGACGTCGCCCCCGACAGCGCTCACGACAGCGCGGCCCCGGACGGCGCGCCCACGGACGGATCGGTGCCGCCCGTCGACGTCGCCGCCCGCCTGCGAATGACGGCGACGCAGCGGCCCGACCACCCGGCGCTGGTCTGGGACGGCGGCCGCCTCACCTACGGCGAGCTGCATGCCCGGGTCGACGCCGGCACGGCCGCCCTGCAGGCCCTCGGGGTCGCGCCCGGTGACCGGGTCGCGCTGGTCGCCGGCACCACCCCCGCGTTCGTCGAGGTGGCCGCCGCGGTCCTGCGCGCCGGCGCCATCCTGGTCCCGTTGCTGCCCGGTCTGGCGCCCGACGAACTGCGCCACGCCCTCGCGGACAGCGGCGCCAGCGTCGCCGTGGTCGGCCCCGAGCGTGTCGCCGACGTCGCCGCGCTCGCGGCCGACCTCGACGGCCTGCAGGTGATCCCGGCCGCCGGCGCCCACCTCGAGGGCCACGACGACTGGGACGCCCTGGTCTCCCGCGATGGGCGTCCCCGCGTCGCGGACCGTCGCCCCGACGACCTGGCCGCCATCGTCTACACCTCGGGCACCACCGGCCGCCCCCGCGGGGCGATGCTCTCGCGCGGCAACCTCGCCGCCAACCAGGACCAGTCGCTGGCCGGCCGTTTCGAGGTCGGTCCCGACGACGTGGTGCTGCTGGTGCTGCCACTGGCGCACATCTACTCGTTCAACGTCGGCCTGGGCGCCGCCATGTCGGTCGGTGCCACCCTGGTGCTGGTGGAGCGCTTCGACCCCGACGTGACCCTGCGGGCCATGGTCGACCACGACGTCACGGTCGTGCTGGGCGCGCCGGGCATGTACGTCGCCTGGCTGCGCGGCGGCCACCTCGACGACGTGCGCCTGCCCGCACTGCGGCTGGCGGTCTCCGGCGCCGCGCCGCTGCCGCCTGCGGCGCTGGAAGGGTTCGCGGCGCTCACCGGTGTCACCATCGAGGAGGGCTACGGGCTCACCGAGGCGTCACCCAGCGTCACGAGCAACGCCATGGGCGACGCCCCCCGGGCCGGCTCGGTCGGCCTGCCGCTGCCCGGCGTGGAGGTGCGCCTGGTCGACGACACGGGCCACGACGTGGCCGAGGGCGATCCCGGCGAGGTGTGGGTGCGCGGCCCCAACGTGTTCCAGGGCTACTGGAGCGACCCTGACGCCACCGCCGAGGTCCTGACCACGGACGGCTGGCTGCGGACCGGCGACGTCGCCACGCGTGACCAGGACGGCTACCTGTACCTCGTCGACCGCAAGCGCGACCTGATCATCGTCAACGGCTTCAACGTCTACCCGCGGGAGGTCGAGCGGGTCCTGCTCGAGGACGACGAGGTGCTCGACGCCGCCGTGGTGGGGGCCGAGCACCCGCTCACCGGCGAGACGGTCGTCGCCTACGTCGTCCCGCGGCGCGGGCAGGTCGACAGCGACCACCTCGGCGACCTGTGTCGCGCCAATCTGGCGCGCTACAAGTGCCCGACCCGTTTCGAGGTGGTCGAGGCACTGCCTGCCACGGCCACGGGCAAGGTGCGGCGGCGCGAACTGCGGGGGCGTGAGCGGCCATGACCGCGCCGGCGGCGAACCGGGTCCCGCTGAGCCCGCTCGGGTTCCTGGACCGCAACGCCGACGTCTTCCCGGATCGCACCGGCTTCGTCCGGTCCGACCGCACCGAGGTGAGTTGGGCCACCATGCGCGATCGCGCCGTCCGGCTCGCCGCGGCGCTGCGGGCCTCCGGCATCGGGCGCGGTGACACGGTCGCCGTGCTGGCCCCCAACGACCTGCCGCTGCTGGAGGCCCATTACGGGGTGCCGGCGTCCGGCGCGGCGCTGGTGGCCCTCAACGTCCGACTGGCTGCACCGGAGTACGCCGGGATCCTCGGCCACGCCGGCTGTCGTGTGCTGGTCGTGGACGCGTCGCTGGTGCCGGCGCTGGGCGACCTCGGCGGCCTGCCCGACACGCTCGAGCGGCTGGTGGTGATCGGCGACCCCGGGACGTCTGCCGCTCCGGCTGGCGACTACGAGTCGTGGCTGGCGGACGCCCCGTTGCCCGCGGCGGTCCGGCTGGGACTTCCCGACGACGAGGACCAGCCGATCGCAATCAACTACACCTCCGGCACGACCGGCACGCCCAAGGGCGCGGTCTACACCCATCGCGGCGCCTACCTCAACGCCACCGGCCAGGCGCTGCAGTTCGGTCTGTCGCCGCAGGCGGTCTATCTGTGGACGCTGCCGATGTTCCACTGCAACGGCTGGTGCTTCACCTGGGCGGTGACCGCGGCCTCGGCGACCCACGTCGGCACGCTGCGGTTCGACGCGGCGGAGGCGCTCGACGTGATCGAACAGCGCGGCGTCACGCACCTGTGTGGGGCGCCGGTCGTGTTGAACGCGCTGGCCGACGCCGCCGGTGACCGGCGCTTCGCGCAGCCGGTGCACGCCGCCACCGGCGGTGCGCCGCCCTCGCCCAGCGTCCTGGAACGGCTGGGCGACCTCGGTGTCGAGGTGCTGCACCTCTACGGGCTCACGGAGACGTACGGGCCGTCGCTCATCTGCGAGCGTCAGCCCGGCTGGGAACGGCTCGGCCGCGACGACCTCGCGGCGAAGCTCGCCCGGCAGGGGGTCCGCACCGTCAACGTCCACGACGTGCGGGTCGTCGACGCCGACCTGCGCCACGTGCCCGCCGACGCCACCACGATCGGCGAGATCGTCGTGCGCTCGAACACGGTGATGGCCGGCTACCTCGGCGACGAGGCGGCGACCGAACGCGCCTTCTCGGGCGGGTGGTTCCACACGGGCGACCTCGCGGTGGTCCACCCGGACGGCTACCTGGAGATCCGCGACCGCGCCAAGGACCTGATCGTCAGCGGCGGCGAGAACATCTCCTCCATCGAGGTGGAGAACGCGATCGCCTCCCACCCGGCGGTGCGGGCCGTCGCCGTGGTCGGGGCGCCCGACGAGCGGTGGGGCGAGGTGCCGGTCGCACACGTCGAGGTGCGTGACGGCGCCACGCTGACCGGCGTCGAGGTCGTCGCGCACGTCCGCCGCCAGCTCGCCGGCTTCAAGGTCCCCAAACGCGTGGTGTTCGGGCCGCTGCCGGTCACCTCGACCGGCAAGATCCGCAAGACCGAGCTGCGCGCCCGCACCTGACCGATCGCTGCCGCCGTAGGCTGCGCGGCCATGCCGCTGTCACCCTTCGCCGCCCGCCACCGTCCCGAGGTGGTCGTCTACACCCGCGCCAGCTGTGGGCTGTGCCATCGCGCCGAGGCCCTGGTCGCCCGCGAGGCCAGGCGCGCCACGATCCGCCACGTCGACGTCGACGGCGACGAGGACCTCGTGCGCCGCTACGGCGTGCGCGTGCCGGTGGTGGTCGTTGACGGCGTCGAGGTGGCCGAGCTCGAGGTGGCACCCGGCACGGTGCGCGCGGCCGTCCGCGCCGCTGTTCGCGACGCGGCGGGCCGCGGACGCCGGGGCGGCTGACGCACCGGGACGGACGTCCGAATTGGCCGTATCAGGGCCGCCACGTAGCCTCTTGCGCGCCCGCTCGAGACCCGGACGGGCGCGGCCGAGGAGGACGAGGTGGCGGAGTCGCACCGACGGATCCCCGAGGCGACGGTGGCACGGCTGCCGCTCTACCTCCAGGTCCTCGTGGAGGCCGCCGACGCCGGCCAGCACACGCTCTCGTCCGACGACCTCGCCAAGGCGTCGGGCCTCACCTCGGCCAAGGTGCGCAAGGACCTGTCGTTCCTCGGCACGTACGGCACCCGCGGCGTCGGCTACGCGGTGGCCGAGCTGACCACGGAGATCTCGACCGTCCTCGGGCTGACCGACGACCGTCCCGTCGTCATCGTCGGCATCGGCAACCTCGGCCGGGCGCTGGCCAGCTACGACGGCTTCACCCGCCGCGGCTTCCGGGTCGAGGCCCTGGTCGACGCCGACCCGGACAAGATCGGCACCGAGGTCGGCGGCCACGTCGTGCAGCCGGTCGACGACCTGCCGCGGCTGGTGCGCGAGCGTGGCATCACCATCGCGGTGCTGACCACGCCGGCGGCGCGGTCGCAGACGGTCGCCGACCTGGCCGTCGCGGCGGGTGTGACCGCGCTCCTCAACTTCGCGCCGGTCCACCTCGAGGTCCCCGACGACGTCACGGTACGGACCGTGGACCTGTCCACCGAGCTGCAGATCCTGTCGTTCTACGAGCAGCTCGCCCAGGTCACCCAGGCCGCCAGCTGACCGACCGCGCGGCCCGCCGCGCGGCGGCTCCCCGGCATTGGTCGTGGGTAGCGCCGACGGGTACGCTCGACGGCCACGGGGACGCGCGGGCGTGCAGCCTGCCGCGTCGTCTCTTTCCGGCACGGCCGTGTGCCGTCTCGTCCGCGCGTTTCGCCGAACCGATCGGGCCCATGTCCCTCCTCGTCGTCGGGTGCAACCACCGCAGCGCCTCTCTGCCGCTGCTGGAACGGCTCGCCGTGCCCGCCGAGGAGCTGCCCAAGGCGCTGAAGTCGCTGACGGCGCTCGACCACGTCCAGGAAGCGGTGGTGCTCTCCACCTGCAACCGCGTGGAGATCTACGCGTCCGTGACCCGCTTCCACCCGGGCCTGCAGGAGCTGCGCGGCTGGCTCGCGGAGCGCGGTGACATCCACCCGCAGGACCTCGACGAGCTGCAGTACAGCTACCACGACGACCGGGCCGCGGCGCACCTGTTCGCGGTCGCCGGCGGCATCGACTCGATGGTCGTGGGCGAGCGGCAGATCGCCATGCAGGTCAAGCAGGCGATGGAGACCGCCCGCGAGGAGGGCACGGCCCGCCGGGTCCTGCAGCGGCTGTTCCGCCAGGCCGTCCGCGTCGGCCGCCGGGTGCGCAGCGACACGGCCATCTCGCGCGGTGCGTCGTCGATGGTCGACGTCGGGCTGGACGTCGCCGCCCAGCGCCTTGGCGCCCCGCTCGCCGGCCGCCGGGTGCTGCTGGTCGGCGCCGGCAAGATGGGCGGGCTGACGGCACGCCGGCTCGCCGACGAGTCCGCCGGCCAGGTCGACGTGTGGAACCGCTCGGAGGACAAGGCCCGCCGCCTGGCGCTGCGCACCGGGGGACAGGTCGTGGCGCCCACCGGGCTGGCCACCGCGCTCGCCACCGCCGACCTCGTGGTGTGCACGACCGGCGCGCCGGAGCCCGTGCTCGACCTGGACCTCGTCCTCGCCGCCGTGCAGGAGCGCCGCGCCGGCCACGACGCGGCCGACGGCGCCGCGCGACCGCTGGTACTGCTCGACCTCGCCATGCCACGCAACGTCGACCCGGCCTGCCACGACGTGCCGGGCGTCGAGGTGGTCGACATCGCCGACGTGCGCGAGGTCGCCGACCGTGGCGTCACGGGCGAGGTCGTCGCCGCCGCCCGCCGAATCGTCGACGAGGAGGCCGAGCGCTTCCTGGCCTGGACCCGCGCCAGCGAGGTCGAGCCCACGATCCGTGACCTGCGCCGCACCGCCGAGCAGGTCCGCGCGGCCGAGCTCGACCGGCTCTCCGGCAAGCTGTCCAGCCTCGACGACCGCCAGCGCGAGGCCGTGGAGGCGCTCACCCGCGGCATCGTCAACACGCTGCTGCACGCGCCGACGGTCCGGTTGAAGGAACTGGCCGACCGCACCGGCGCCGAGGCCCACGCCGACGCGCTGCGCGACCTGTTCGGGCTCGACGAGCCCGACGCGGACGCCTGAACGTGGCCGTCGCCCCCGACGGCGGTCCCTGGCGGATCGCGACCCGTCGCTCCGCGCTGGCACAGACCCAGGCGCGGCACGTCGGCGCGGCGCTCCAGGAGGCCACCGGCCGTCCCTTCGAGCTCGTGCCGATGGCGACCACCGGCGACGAGCACCCCGACCGTGCGCTCGAGGCCTTCGACTCCAAGGGCCTGTTCGTCGACTCGACCCGGCGGGCCGTGCTCGCGGGCGACTGCCATCTCGTCGTGCACTCCTACAAGGACCTGCCGACCGAGCCGGCCGACGGGCTCACCATCGGTGCGGTGCCGCAGCGCGTCGACCCGCGCGACGCCCTGGTGACCCGGGCCGGCCACCGCCTCGCCGACCTGCCGCGCGACCGTCCCGTCACCCTCGGCACCTCCTCGCCGCGGCGCAAGGCCCAGTTGCAGAAGGCCCGCCGCGACGTCCTGGTCCAGCCGATCCGGGGGAACCTGGAGACTCGTTTGGGCAAGGTCGTCAGCGGCGAGGTCGACGGCGTCGTGCTGGCGCTGGCCGGCCTGCTGCGCCTGCAACCGCAGGGCTTCGACCTGACGGTGGTGCCGCTCGAACACGGCGAGGTGCTGCACGCGCCCGCCCAGGGCGCGCTGGCCATCGAGTGCCGCGTCGACGACGCCGCCACCCGCAAGGCCCTGCGCCGGATCGACCATCCCGCCACCCGCACCGAGGTCACCGCAGAGCGCGAGCTGTTGCTGCAACTGCAGGGCGGCTGCACCGCACCGATCGGCGCCCACGCCTCGCTGCTGCCGGGACCCTCGGGCCAGGACCGGCTCGAGCTGCTCGGCATGCTGTCCGACCCGTCCGGCACGCGGCTGTACCGCGCCTCGCACGAGACCGCCGCCGACGAGCCGACCCTGCTCGGCCGGGTGATGGCCGCCACGCTGCTGGAGGCCGGCGGGCAGCAGGTGCTCGAACGCCTCCGCCAGCAGACGCCATGACCGCCGAGGCGACGGGTCCACTGGCGGGCCGACGGGTGCTCGTCGCCCGCTCGCGCGCGCAGGCGTCCGCCCTCTCCGAGCGGGTGCGGGCCCTGGGCGGCGAACCCGTCGAGGCGCCCGTCCTGCAGATCGAGGACGGCGACATCGGCGCGCTGCGGGCCGCCCTGCACGACCTCGCCGACGGGGCGTTCACGGTCGTGTGCCTGACCTCGCCCAACGGCGTCGACGCCGTCGCCGACGCGATGGAGGACGACGGCCTGGACGCGCGCGCGTTCGCCGGCGCCGCGCTGGTCGCCTGCGTCGGACCCGGCACGGCCGGGCGCCTGTGGGACCGGCTGCGCGTGCGCGCCGACCTCGTGCCCGGCACGGCCACCACCGAGGCGCTCGGTGCGGCGATCCCGCCCGGATCCGGCCGTGCCCTGCTGCCGCGCGCCGACATCGCCAGCCCGATCCTGCACACGTTGCTGGACGACAAGGGCTATCAGCCGGTCGAGGTCACCGCCTACCGCACCGTCCTGCCCGACGCGCTGCCCGACGCCGTGCTCGACGACCTCGCCGCCGGCCGCATCGACCTGCTGGCCTTCGCGTCCTCCTCGACGGTGCGCAACTTCGTCACCCTCGTCGGCGACCGTCCGTGGCAGGGCGCGGTCGTCTCGATCGGCCCCGTCACGTCACGCACCTGCCGGGAGCTCGGCGTCCCGGTCACCGTCGAGGCCGACCCGCACGACCTCGACGGCCTCGTCGACGCGCTCGTTCTTGCTGCCGGTGCTTCCTCGTAGCCGTTCGTGCGTTCCGGTAGCGGGTCCTGAGCCGAACCGTCAGCACCGGCCCGCGCCGAGCGGTTGGTGGCTGCCGGTCGGTGTCCGTCCCGAACCGTCAGCGCCGGCCCGCGTCGAGCCGTGCCTGCGGTGCCGGTCGGGGGTGCTGACCCTTCGTCCCGATCCGGAGGGTGGGACGGCTCCTAATCTTCCCTCGTGACGGGGCGGGAGGCGACACCGTGGGACTCAAGGACCGGCTGGAGTCGACGCCCGTGATCGGCACGGCGTTGCGCATGCAGCAGCGCTACCGGCTCGACGCGGCCGACCAGTTCGCCGCCGCCATCGCCCTGTTCGGCTTCCTCTCGCTGGTCCCGCTGCTGCTTCTGGCCATCGGCGTGGCCGGGTTCGTGTTCCAGGACCCGGGCGACCAGGCGGAGATCGCCCGGACCCTCACCCAGGCGGTGCCCGGGCTGGAGGCGGCGCTCGACGCCACCGGCCAGGGCGCCGAGGGGTTCGTGCAGACGGTGGTGGAGAACCGCGGCCAACTCGCCGGCCTCGGGTTCGTGTTCCTGCTGCTCACCGGTCTGAAGGTGATCAACTCCGCGATGGTCGCCACCACGATGGTGTTCCGTGGTGCGCTGCCCAGCGGCGCGAAGGGCAAGGTGCTGCAGGTCGTCGCGCTGCCGGTGCTGGGCATCGTCGCGCTGGTCGCCGCCGGCGCGTCCAGCGTCGTCGGCTTCCTCGACCTGCCCGGCTGGGCGGCCACCCCGGTCGCCCTGCTGGTGACCTACCCGCTGGACCTGCTGCTGTTCCTGACCGCCTACCGGATGTTCTCGCCGACCTCGGAGCTCGGGCTGCGGCGACTGCTGCCCGGCGCGGCGCTCGGCGCGCTCGGCTGGGCGGCGCTGAAGATCGCCGGTGCGGCCTACGTCAGCAACCAGGCCGAGGACGCCAACGCCCTCTACGGCGCGTTCGGGGGCATCATCGCGCTGCTGCTCCTGCTCTACCTCGCCGGCCGGCTCTACCTCTACGGGGCGGAGCTCAACGCCCTGCTGACCGAGAAGCGGCGGGGGATCCTCGTCTCGCCGGAGACCCACGGCGTGCCGGTCGTCGACGCGAAGGACGTCCAGGACACCCCGTCGGACGCGGAGGCCGAGGGCGTCGCCGCGGCGCACACCACCACCGTGCAGCTGCCCAGCGTCGTCGCGGGCAACCGGCCGGTGCGCGAGGACGTCGCGGCCGGCCGCGCACCGACGGCCGCGCTCGCCGAACCGGCGGCACCGGCGAGCCCCACGTCGGCCAGATCGGGCGCTGCGGCGACGACGGCGCCGACCGCCGCGGGCCGGCACGCCTCGGGGACCCGCCCGCCGACCGCGGCGCCTCGCACGCCCGCGGCTTCCGGCACGTCCCCGACGGGGCCGGCCAGGGACGCCGGCGGGGCCGACGCGCAACGGGTCGCGGCCTACGGCGTGGCAGCGACGGCCGTGGCGGCCGCCTGGAAGCTGTGGCGCGACGGGCGCGGCTGACCGGGCACGACGGCGGCTCCTACACTCGCGGCGTCCCCATCGTTGCCCGTCGAGGTCGTCCGTGCCCTTCCCCGAGAGCCGCCTGCGGCGACTGCGCCGAACACCCGCACTGCGTCGCGCCTTCGCCGAGACCCGCATCGACCCGGCGCAACTCGTCCTGCCGGTGTTCGTCAAGGACGGCGTCCAGGGCGCCCAGCCGATCGGCTCCATGCCCGGCGTCGCCCAGCACGACGTCGCCTCCGCCGTCGACCTCGCCCGTCAGGCCGTGGACGTCGGCGTCGGCGGGATCATCCTCTTCGGCATCCCCGCCACGAAGGACGCGCAGGGTTCCGGCGGCTGGGACCCGCAGGGGCCGGTGCCGCGCGCGGCCCGGGCCCTGCGGGAAGCCCTCGGCGACGACCTGGTGCTGTGGGCCGACGTCTGCCAGTGCGAATACACCGACCACGGCCACTGCGGCCCGCTCGACGCCCGCGGGCAGGTCGTCAACGACGCCGCCGTGGAGGCCTACGTCCGCGACGCGCTGGCCTACGCCGACGCCGGCGTCGACGTGGTCGCGCCGTCGGGGATGATGGACGGGCAGGTCGCCGCGATCCGTGCCGGCCTGGACGCCAAGGGCTTCGAGGAGGTGGCGCTGGTCGCCTACGCGGCCAAGTACGCGTCGGCGTTCTACGGCCCGTTCCGCGAGGCGGCCGAGTCCACCATGCAGGGCGGCGACCGGGCCAGTCACCAGATGGACCCAGCCAACCGGCGCGAGGCGATGCTGGAGCTAGCCGCCGACGCCGACGAGGGCGCCGACGTGCTGATGGTCAAGCCGGCCCTGGCCTACCTCGACGTCATCGCCGACGCCCGCGAGGTGTTCGACCTGCCCATTGCGGCCTACCAGGTGTCCGGTGAGTACGCGATGCTGCACGCCGCCGCCGAGCGCGGCTGGATCGACGGCCCACGCGCCATGCGCGAGGCCGTCACCTCGATCCGGCGGGCCGGCGCCGACCTCGTGCTCACGTACGCCGCGATCGAGCTGGCGACGGGCGCCGGGGCATGACGCCCGGCAAGGCCCCCGCCTGGCTGTCCGACACCCCGCTGGCCCACCGCGGCCTGCACGGCGACGGCGTGCCGGAGAACTCGCTGGCCGCGTTCCGCGCCGCGGCCGCGGCCGGCTACGGGGTGGAGCTGGACGTCATGCTGGCCCGCGACGGCACCCCCGTCGTCGTGCACGACCCCGTGCTGACCCGCCTGACCGGGGCCGCGCGGCGGGTCGGCGAGCTCGACCTGGCGCAGCTGCGCGAGCTGCGGCTCCGCGCCGCGGACGGCACGGCGACCGACGAGGTGGTCCCGACCCTGGCCGAGGCGCTGGAGGCCCTCGACGGCGCACCGGCGATGGTCGAGGTCAAGTCGTCGAGGTTGCGCGCCGGTCGGCTGGAGCGGGCCGTCGCCGAAGTCCTCGACGACCACGACGGTCCCGCGTGCGTCGCGAGCTTCAACCCCGCCACCGTGCGCTGGTTCCGGCGCAACCGACCGGACGCCGTGCGGGTGCTCACCGCCACGGCCCAACTCGACCCGCGGCTCCCCGCGCTCGTCCAGCGGCGCCTGTCGGAGCTCAAGGACGTGGTCGCGGTCGCCCCGCACGCCATCTCCTACGACCTGCAGGGGCTGCCCAACACGGCGACCGACGCGTGGCGAGCGACCGGCGGCGTGCTGGTGACCTGGACGGTCGCGTCGACCGACGACCTCGCCAAGGGCCGCGAGGTGGCCGACAACGTCATCTTCGAAGGTGTCCGCCCCTAGCTGGGACCGGCTCAGGCCGCCAGCGCGTCGAGGAACGTCGCGACGGCGGCCTCCACCTCGGCGCGGGCGACGTTCCAGGCGGTGAGGTGACCGGCGCCGTCGACACGGAGGTACGTGACCAGGTCCGGCAGCGCCTCGGCCAGCGCGTCGGCCAGCTCCACCGGCACGGTCGCATCCCGGTCGCCATGGATGAGCAGCAGCGGCACCTCGGCGAGGTCCGCGAACGATCCCAGCGAGCGCCAGTCGATCCGGGCACGCGCCCCGGCCAGCGCCATCGTCGGCGGCAGCAACAGCGGCAGTGTCGCCGCCGGCAGCCCGCGCTGGACGGCAGCGCTGCGCAGGACCGGTCCCCAGTCCAGGACCGGCGCCTCCAGCAGGACGCCCGCGACCCGGTCGTGCAGCTCCGACCGGCGCAGCACCTCGGCGACGCAGGCACCGCCCATGGACAGGCCCGCCAGCACGAGGCGGCGGGCGCCGTTGGCCAGCGCCCACCGGCCCGCCGCCTCCACGTCCTCCCATTCCGTGGCGCCGAGGTGCGAGCGACCGTCCGGGCTCGGCGGGCCCTCGGTGTCGTTGCGGTAGGCGGTCACCAGTACGGACACCCCCCGCCGCACCATCGGGGTGACGTGGCGCAAGGTCTCCGCGCGGGTGCCGCTGCGTCCATGGACCAGCACGGCGGTCAGGGCGCGGTCCTGCGTCCGGTCGGCCGGGAACCACCAGGCGGGCAGCGGCCCGATCGGCCCGTCGACGACCACCTCCTCGACCGGCAGGCCCAGCAGGCCCGGGTCGGTCGGCGTCGCCCACGGGTCGAACAGCGCCGCGGCGCCGGCGTCGGGCACGGCACCGGCGCGCAACTCGACCGGCCGCACGGCGCCAGGCCCGTCGACCGAGACGGCCGGACCGACCCGCGCGTATCCCTCGTCCCAGCGCAGGCCCCACCAGCCCGCCCGTGCGGCATCGCTGCCAATCAGGTGCAGGTGGCCGTCGCCGAGGTCGTGCACCTCGACGCGGTCCCGGTCGAGTGGCATCACCGGTCGGCGGTGCGGGGGCTCGGTCACCCGCCCGGCGTAGTACCAGGTCGCACCACCGGCAGCGGCGAGCAGCGCGGCCGAACCGGTCAGCCCCGCGAGCCGCAACGCCCGACGTGCACCCATCGGGACGGCAGGCTAATCCGACGGGTCCCGTGAGCGCGGATCGGCCGGGCGACCTCCCGCTAGCCTCGGTGACGAATCCCGGGCGCCGGCATCCTGCGCGTGCGCCACCTCTGCCGTCCCAGGAGTCCGCCATGGGCACCCAGACCTCTCAGCGCCTGTTCGACCGCGCCCGCACCGTCATCCCGGGTGGGGTGAACTCGCCCGTGCGGGCCTTCGACAGCGTGGGCGGCGTGCCACGCTTCATCGCGGCCGGCGAGGGCGCCGAGCTGGTCGACGCCGACGGCAACCGCTACCTCGACCTCGTCAACTCGTGGGGCCCGCTGCTGTTCGGGCACGTCCGAGACGAGGTACGCCGCGCGGCCGTGGACGCGATCGGGCGCGGCTCGTCGTTCGGTGCCCCGACCGAGGGTGAGGTCGCCCTGGCGGAGGCGATCGTCGACGCGGTCCCGTCGGTCGAGAAGGTGCGGCTGGTCAACTCGGGCACCGAAGCCGGCATGTCCGCCATCCGGCTGGCCCGCGGTGCGACCGGTCGCAGCAAGCTGCTGAAGTTCGTCGGCCACTACCACGGCCACTCCGACGCCCTGCTGGTCGCGGCCGGGTCGGGGGTGGCGACCCTCGGCATCCCCGGCAGCCCCGGCGTCACTGACGGCGCCGCGGCCGACACCGTGCTGGTGCCCTGGAACGACCGCGAGGCGGTCGCGGCCGCCGTCGCCGCCCACGGTGACGACCTCGCCGCGATCCTGTGCGAGCCGGTGCCGGCCAACATGAACCTCGTCCCGCCCGCCGAGGGCTTCCTCGCCTTCCTGCGCGAGCAGGCCGACGCGTCGGGTGCCGTGCTGGTCTTCGACGAGGTCATCAGCGGGTTCCGGGTCGCGCGCGGCGGCGCCCAGGAACTGCACGGCGTCACGCCCGACATCACGGTGCTCGGCAAGGTCGTCGGTGGCGGGTTCCCGCTGGCCGCCTTCGGTGGCCGTGCCGACGTGATGGACCACCTCGCGCCGGCCGGCCCCGTCTACCAGGCCGGCACGCTGTCGGGGAACCCGGTCGCGGTGGCGGCCGGGCTCGCGCAGCTGCGGCTGCTCGACGACGCCGTCTACGCCCGCCTCGACGAGGTCACGACCCGGCTCGTCGACGGCCTGCGCAAGGCCTTCGCCGAGGCAGGGGTCGGGGCCCAGGTGACGCGTCACGCGACGCTCGCCGGGGTGCTGTTCGCCGACACGTCCCCGACCCGCTACGAAGACGTCGCGGCCGCCGACCACGCCCGCTACGCACGGTTCTTCCACGGCATGCTCGACCGCGGGATCTACCTGGCCCCGTCCGGCTACGAGGTGCTGTTCACGTCCACGGCACTGACCGACGCCGACGTCGACCGGGCCGTCGCCGCGGCTGCCGAGGTGGCCGCCGCGTTGTGACGGTCCGACTGGCCGCTCACGCCGCCCCGGTCGTTTGTTCGGGGTTCCCGGCGATTGGTAGCCTCCGGGTCCCGGCCGGCATGCACCTGTACGGGCGGGCCCGGGCGCGCCCTCGCTCCACCCGGAGCGGTGTCGCTCCGGGAGGTGGGCGTGGCGCTCACGCCGAGCGTCACGGGGTCGTGAGAGGACGCCTCCGCAGGCCGCGGGCGGCGGGTTCCACGGCCGGACACCATCGGTCGAGGTGCAAGGAGATCCAACGTGGGTGAGTGGTTCAGCGAGTTCGGCGCGGCACTGCCCGACGCGCTGCGCGCGGCCTACCAGTTCGCCGACCCGTACGACCTCGGTCGCGGCTGGGTCGGCCTGGCCGTCATGGTGCTGTGGGTCGGCCCGTTGATGATCCTCCCCCTGTGGCTGGCCAAGCTGACCTACGGCAAGCGCGAGTGGGTCTCGGCCACGATGGGCGTGATGGCCGGCAGCAGCTTCCTGTGGTGGCTGCACGGCGTCATCCCGCACGCGTGGATCCAGTTCACCGAGTCCAACGAGAACATCCTGTCGGGCACGATCATCCCGGCCAGCGCCGGGATCGACGTCTCCGAGGAGTACCGCCTCGACCTCGCCTCCAACCTCTACGGCGTCATCACCGAGGGCGTCGTCGGCGCCATGATGATCATCGGCATCGTGCTGACCTGCTGGCTGGCCCTGCGGGTGCAGAAGTCGCTGCCGAAGACCCTGGCGCCGGGCGAGACCAAGCCCGAGGCCGGCGGCTACAAGTGACCGACTGATCCACCGACACCGGACCGGCACGATCGTGAGGAAGGAGGGACGACGTGGGCAAGACCGACAAGGGTGAACACCCACTGATGTTCGACGACTACGTCGTCCAGCAGGTCGACCCGCAGTGGTTGCAGGAGCGCGTCAAGCCCAAGCGGCACATCGGGTTGACGCCCGAGCTGTGCATCCTGTGCCGCGCCTGCGAGGACGTCTGCCCGTGGGAGTGCATCTACATGATGTCTCCCAACATCGTGAAGGACGCCGACAGCCCGTCGCTGATGACGCTGGCGTCGCAGTCCCACGCGGTGTTCATCATCGACGACAACGAGTGCACGCGCTGCGCCATCTGCGTGGAACGCTGCCCGTCCGACGCCCTGTGGCTCGGGCGCGTGGACGGCTAGCGGCACCGCCGCACGTGTGACGACCCGACCCGAGCCGGCGACGAACGCCCGGTGAGGGCCCGACGAGGAAGAAGAGGACGAGAACGTGGCGAGGAAGCCCCCCAGCTTCTCGGACGTCAAGGCCAACGTCCAGGACAACGTGATCTGGAAGTCCATCTTCCGGCCGGGCTCGATCTACCGCAAGGGCTACCGCGACACCTCGCGGGACCGTGCCCTCGCGGCGATGAACAACGTGCTCTACCACCTGCACCCCGTGAAGGTGAAGCGGCACGGCCTGAAGCTGACCTACACCTACTGCCTCGGTGGCCTGAGCTTCTTCCTGTTCATCCTGCTCACCATCACCGGCATCTTCCTGATGTTCTTCTACACGCCGGCGGCCGGTGCCGGGACGGAGATCGCGTACGCCAACATGCGCGACATCTCGGCGTCGGTGACCTTCGGCAACCTGGTGCGCAACCTCCATCGATGGGGTGCGCACGCCATGGTCTTCACCGTCTTCCTCCACATGGCGCGCGTCTTCTACCACGGTGCGTACAAGCCGCCGCGCGAGTTCAACTGGGTCGTCGGCGTCATCCTGCTGCTGCTGACCCTGCTGCTGTCCTTCACCGGCTACCTGCTGCCCTGGGACCAGCTGGCGCTGTGGGCGGTCACGGTCGGCACCAACATGATGGGCTACACGCCCGTCTTCGGTGACCAGGTGCAGTTCGTGCTGCTCGGCGGCGTGACCATCGGCCCCAGCACCCTGCTGCGCTGGTACGTGCTCCACGTGCTGTTCATCCCCTTCATCACCGTCATCTTCCTCGCGGTCCACTTCTGGCGGATCCGCAAGGACGGCGGCATCTCCGGCCCGCTGTGATCGTGGCCACGACTCGGCTCCAGGCGCAGGAACGAGGCTGACATGTCCGAAGAGGTGCAGATCGATCAGGAGGTCTACGACCGCCTGATCGCCGGCGGCACGTCCGAGCGGATCGCCCGGGCGAAGGCGAAGGCCGCCTCGGTCCGCAAGGCCAAGATCGCCGAGGGCCAGACGCTCGGCCCGCGTCCGGCCGAGCAGGCCTCGCAGGCGCTCGAGCAGTTCCGTTCCTCGCAGGGCAGCGGCGGTGGCGGCGTCGCCACCAAGACCGCCGCCGACGACGCCGGCACCAGCGGTGGCCGGCTCACGCCCGAAGAGCGCTCTGCCCGTGTGGCGGCCTCGCTGGGTGGCGGCAACGGCGACGCCTCGATCGGCGTGCCGACCTCCGGCCAGCACACCCACCGCCTGCTCGCCCTGGTGCCGCCCGCCGGCATCCAGCAGGTGCAGTCGAAGCAGATGGACAAGGTCTACACCTGGCCCCACCTGCTACTGGTGGAGTTCGTCGCGCTGCTCGCCGTCGGTTCGCTGTTGCTGGTGGCGTCGTTCTTCCTCGACGCGCCGCTCGGCTCGCTGGCCAACCCCAACGAGGTGCCCGCCATCAACAAGGCGCCCTGGTACTTCATGGGGCTGCAGGAACTGCTGCGCTACTTCCACCCGATGGTGGCCGGCGTGACCCTGCCCGGCGTCGCGGTCGTGCTGCTCATGGCGATCCCGTACCTGGACAAGAACCCCTCCGCACGCCCGGAGAACCGCAAGGTCGCCAACCTGGCCTTCACCTTCTTCATGACCTTCTGGGGCATCCTCGTGATCATCGGCTCCTTCCTGCGGGGCGCTGGTTACGAGTGGGTCTGGCCGTGGACGCAAGGCCTCGGCTTCACCCTCTGACCCCGCTGCCGTCACACGCCCGACGCGGCGAGAGACGACGAGGAACCAATGGCAGACGACAACAAGCGCCGGCTCCAGCCGGTCGAACGGCGCACCTTCCTGCGCTACGGCCTGATCGGTGCCACCAGCGCGGGCCTGGGCGGCTTCGCCCTGGCGTCCCTGGGTTTCCTGTGGCCGCGGCCCGGTGACGAGCTCACCGGGCAGGTGCCGATCGGCTCGTTCGCGGAGATCGCCGCGGAGATCGAGGGCGAGCGCGCCCCGTTCCGCGTGCCCGAGGGCGGCCTGTCGATCGTCCGCTGGGACCCGTCCAACTCGACGGCCGAGCGCAGCTACGGCGAGGACCACGCCCACGACGGCAGCGTCGGGCTCATGGCGCTCTACACCCAGGCGTGCCCCCACCTCGGGTGCGCGGTGCCGTGGTGCCAGAGCTCGCAGTGGTTCGAGTGCCCCTGCCACGGCTCGCGCTACAACCGGTACGGCGAGTGGACCGGCGGTCCCGCTCCCCGCGGCCTGGACCGCTACGCCTCGACGGTCGAGGACGGCGTGTTCGTCGTGGACTTCGGCGACCTCATCACCGGCCCGGCCCGGACGGCCAACGCCCTCGAGCAGTCGGCCGAGGGGCCGTCCTGCGTCGACGCCTGAGCATCACGGAGTTCGTCCATGCCTGGTCTGTTCATCCTCGCCGAAGGCGGCGGCAGCGGCGGCAACGCCCCCATGGTCATCCTCGTCGGTGCCCTGGCGGCGTTCGCGCTGGCCTACTTCGTCGTCGGCCCGGGGCGTCGCAGGAAGGGCCCGCAGCGGCTCGGCGACATCCCGCTCGCCATGCGTCCGTACCACTCGGACGAAGAACTCGAGACGACCGGCATGGAGCGGGCCATGGCCTGGGGCGTCGCCCTGGCCGTGTTCGCCTCGCTGTTCCTGCCGCTGTACTGGCTGATCGAGCCGGGCCGCATCAACCAGCGGGTCGACGAGTTCTACGAGCAGGACGTCGCCGCCGGCCGGGCGCTGTTCGCCGAGGCCTGCGCGTCCTGCCACGGCACCAACCTCGAGGGTGGCTCCGCACCGCACCCCAACCCGGACATCGAAGCCCCCTGGCCCGCCCCGGCGCTGAACAACATCGTGGCGCGCTACGAGGGCTCGGAGATCGTCGACGACGTCGCCGGATTCATCCTCATGACGCTGGAGAACGGCCGGCCCGGGACCCCGATGCCCGCGTTCGGTGTCGGCGAGGGCGGCCAGTACTCCGACCAGCAGCTCCAGGCGCTCCTCGCCTACATCCTGTCGGTCCAGACCGGCGAGGTGACGGCCGAGGAAGGCACCGTCGACGAGGCGCAGGCCTTCGAGGGCGCCTCCGGCGAGGACATCTTCGCCGCCAACTGCGCCCGCTGCCACGGCCAGAACGGTGAGGGCTACGTCGGTCCGCAGCTCCTGAACGTCTTCGAGCGCTACGGGGGCCAGGAGGGCGACGAGGCATCGATCGAGCAGGCCCGCGCCGTCGTCCGCGACGCGGTGCTCAACGGCCGCCTGGTGCCCGGCAAGGCGCCCATGCCCAGCTTCGCCGGGGTGCTCTCCGACGACGCCATCGAGGCGGTCATCGACCACATCGAGGGCTTCCAGGAGACCGGCGGCCCGCGCTTCGGTCAGATCGGCGGGGACCCCCGCCCGGAGGGTGACGACGAATGACCGACCTGCTCACCTCCCTGGTACCCCTCCTCGCCGTCGAGGAGGCCATCCCGGCGTCGCACCCCGCCGCCTGGCTGGCCGTGCCGCTCGGACTGCTGTTCTTCGGTGGCTCGGTCTACCTGCTGCTGTGGTCCAACTACGGCGCGCGCAAGGCCGGTGCCATCTACGGCGTGGCCTTCTTCGGGTTCGGGTTCCTGCTGGGCCTGTTCTGGTGGTTCGGCGGGCCCGGCATCCCGCCCTACCTCGGCGTCACCCACCTGCCGGGGCAGAACAACGCGCACTATCAGGAGCGCTGGTATCCGTTCGAGGCCGGCTCCGAGCGCAGCGAGTTCTTCGTCGCCGACGACGACCCCGGTGGCTTCGTGACCGTCGAGGAGTACCTCGGGCTGCAGGACATGGCCGAGGAGGACATCCTCGAGGAGCCGTCCTACGCCAACCTCACCGGTAGCACCCAGGCCGCCGTCGAGCAGATGCAGAACCAGTACCTGCCCGTCGACGAGAACGGCGTGGCCCAGATCGGTGTCGAGCGCCGCTCCGCACTCGAGGAAGAGGTCGCCCAGGTCCAGCCCGAGGACAGCTTCCGCGCGAACCCGTTCTACACCGCCGAGCCGGTCGACGACCCGAGGATCACCGACGACCCGGAGACCGGCCTGCGGGTGCTCACCGCCGAGTTCCAGACCTACGCCAACTTCGTCGACGGGGACGGCGTGCCGGTCGGCGAGCCCATCCCGGTCGGCGAGCCCGAGGCGTGGTTCTCGTTCTTCGACCCCGGCATGCGCTGGCTGCCATCGGCGCTGTGGACCATCGCGTCGCTGATCGGTTTCCTCGGCAGCCTCTTCTGGCTCGACCGCCTCGAGTTCCGCGAGAAGCGGCTCCTGGCCGACCAGGTCGAGGAACCCGAGGATCTCCCCGTCCCGATCGCCCAGTAGCGACCGCACCTTCGACGAAGACGCCCGCCAACCGTGGCGGGCGCCTTCGCTTTGCATCGGCGTGCGACGGGAGCGGCCGGGGTGGGGCGCCCGCTCCGGGGGTGGGGCGGTCGCCTCTGCAGGGGTCGCTTCGCTCGCCCTCGGTGCGCGCCCGCTCCGGGGATGGGGTGGTCGCCTCTGCGGGGGTCGCTTCGCTCGCTCTCGGTGCGCGCCGTGGGGGCGCTTCCGAGATAGCCCCTGCGACGGCGACCACCCCACCCCTCCGCTCCGTCCGGTGGCACGACCCGGCACCGATCGCCGGCGTCGGCGCTACCGGTCGGGCGCGGGCGGCGAGGTGGTCCAGTCGCGGTTGCGCGCAGCGGTCGCGGCTGGCTCCCCCGGGCCGGCAGCGCGGCGCGACGGTT
>NZ_JBGUAX010000014.1 GCF_041821065.1 Egicoccus sp. AB-alg2
AGTTCGCTCCTCGTGGTGACCGTTGGCGGCCGGCGGATCCGGCCCGCAGCGTGGTGCTGCCTCTGACGGGTGATGGACGGTCGTGCTGACACGACCGATGGCCCTTCACGTCACCACCGGGGGCGAGCCGAAGGGCCACGGTCGGCTCGTAGCGGCGGGTGGACTCGAACCACCGACACAGCGATTATGAGTCGCTTGCTCTACCTCTGAGCTACGCCGCCGTGACGAAGCGTCCGACGGTGCCCGTGGCCGGGAGCCACGTGCACGCGGTCCATACGGGTCCGGGTGGACCCGGAGCCCTGGCGCGGAATCGAACCGCGGACCCCATCCTTACCATGGATGTGCTCTGCCGACTGAGCTACCAGGGCGGGCTTGCGGGGGCGCAGCGTAGCCAGCACCATCCGGCGCGTCGAACCCGACGTGCACGGTCGTGCGTCGAGATGGTGCTGGCTGAAGCTGTACCTGGGTGGAGGGAGCAGGATTCGAACCTGCGAAGGCATAGCCGCTCGGTTTACAGCCGAGATCCTTTGGCCGCTCGGACATCCCTCCGGGTGGCCCGTTGGCGTCACGGGCAGGGACGGAGGGTAGGTTCTGGCGGGTCGGCAGGCAAACCGGACGTGCGTCGATTCAGGGCTCTGCGAGGCGGTACGCCGCCACCTTGGCGCCCAGGCTCAAGGTCGTCCGCGCCGCGACGCCAGCGGTCGGGATGAGCCACCGACCACCGTCGTCGGCGAGCACGTACAGGAGGTCCGAGGCGGCGGCGTCGAAGGGCTTGACGGTGTGGAAGCTCCGGTTGCCGCCGCGGGTGGCCAGCGACACCACGAAGATGCCGTACGGGGACCGGTACGTCGTGGTCTTCACCTGCACGCGGTGCAGGCGCCGGCCGTCGTCGACGACGAGGTCGTAGGGCTGGCTGTCGATCAGCGGGACGCTGACCGCCCACCCCCGACGACCGAAGTACGCGATCGCGTCGGTGACGCCGAGCAGCCCCTGCTCGCGCGGGTTGGCGCGCCAGATCGTGTCCGGCGAGCGGCGGCCGGCCTTGGCCAGGTGCGCCGCCCGGTGTCCCGTCGCCACCTCGCCCGCCGCCACCGCGGCGCCACCACCCGCCGCCACGACGGGCTCGGCCGAGCGCCCATCGGCGAGCGGAAGGGATGGTTGGTCGGGCATGGCGCGCCTCCGGTCGGTCGGCAGTGTGGAGGTGGCCGGCGAGTAGGCTCGCGGCCTGTCCACAGCCACGCCCGGCGACGCGAGGAGACCGCCATGGCCGAGTCCAGCTTCGACATCGAGGCCGGCGTCGACCGACAGGAGGTCGACAACGCCATCAACCAGGCCGCCCGAGAGGTGGCGACCCGCTTCGACTTCAAGGACACCGACACCGTCGTGGAGTGGGCCGGCGAGGAGGGCATCCGGGTCGAGTCCGTCTCCGAGGACCGGACCCGCGCGGCCCTCGAGGTGCTGCGCGACAAGATCGTGAAGCGCAAGGTGTCGCTGAAGGCGTTGGACGTCGCCGACCCGCGCGACGTCGCCGGTGGCCGCAGCCGCATCGACGTCGCGCTCATCAACACGCTGCCCGCCGACCTGGCCAAGACGATCGTCAAGGACATCAAGGCGACCAAGCTGAAGGTCACCCCCACCAACATGGGCGATCACATCCGGGTGGCCGGCAAGAAGCGCGACGACCTGCAGGAGATCCAGGCGATGGTCCGCTCCAAGGACTACGACGCGCCCCTGCGGTTCACCAACTACAAGTAGCCGTCCCGGTCTCGCGCGGCGTGCGACCCGGTACCCCGCTGACGCCGGGCGAACGACGCCTGGCCGTCGCGGCCGTCGTCGCGCTCGCCTGGTACGTGACGTCATGGGCCGTCGGCGGCGTGCTCGAGGACGACTACGACCCGGCCGACCAGGCCATCAGCGAACTGTTCGACCTCGCCGCGTCCACGGCCCCACGGCTCTTGATCAGCTCCGGGTTGCTGGTGAGCGCCCTCGGGCTGATCGGCTTCGGCTGGCTGCTCCACCGGCGCCTGCCAGGCAGCTCGCCACTGGGGCCGGCCGCCGTGGTCGGCTCGGGCATCGCGACCGGCCTGATCCTCGCGTTCCCCTGCACCGCGGGCTGCCCGGGGCTGGGAACGACGTGGACCGACACGGGCCATGGCGTGCTCGCCACGGTCGGCTACGGACTGCTCGTCCTCGCGCCCCTGCTGATCGGGTGGCGCATCCGCCCGGCGCTGCCCGTGCTGGCGAGTTGGTGCTGGGCCCTCGGTGGCGCCGCGCTGGCGGTGTTCCTCGTGAACCAGGCCGGCCTGCTGGGATGGGGCACGGGGATTGCCCAGCGGGTGTTCAACACCACCGCCGACGTCTGGTACGTGGTCGCCGCCGTGTGGCTGCTCCGTGGCCAGCACCTGTCCGCCCACGCCGAGGCGGCCGGGCTCGGCCGTGGCCGCGATCGACCCCCACGACGCCAACGACCCGGAGCCGACCCGTGACCGACTGCATCTTCTGCGCCATCGTCGCCGGCCACGCACCCGCCCGCGTGGTGCACGAGACGCCGCGGACCGTGGCGTTCCTCGACATCAACCCCGCCACGCGCGGGCACACGCTGGTGATCCCGCGCGACCATGCCCGCGACCTGCACGACGTCCACGTCATCCCGCGGTATCCCGACGACGGGCTCGTGCTGCCGTGGGTGCCGACCCCTGGTGACCAGCGGGTCCTGGACGCCGCCGCGGCGGACCTGCGCGGCGCCCTCCGCAGCGCCTGAGCACGCCCTACGTCGCGCGGCCGGGGCGGTCGCTCGGGCGGGGCACGCCGAGGCGCGCTCGGGCCGGTCGCTCGGGGCACGCCGGTGGCGCGGCTGCCACGGCCTCCTACGGTGGCTCCATGCGACGCGAGGTGGAGCACGTACCGCAAGCTGCCGGAGAGCGAGGGCCGTGTGCTGGGCTACGCCGTCGAAGGCCGGCTCGAGCGCGACGACGTCGAGCGGATGCAGGCCGAGATGCGCGTCGCGATGGAACAGCACGGCGACCTGCGACTGTTGGTGCGCATCGACGGCATGGACGACCTGACACCCGAGGCCGTCTGGCAGGACCTCGAGATGACCCCCGACTACCTCCGTCGGGTCGAGCGTCTGGCCGTGGTCGGCGACGAGCGTTGGCACCGCTGGGCGACCACCGCGGCACGCCCGTTCGCCGACGCGGCCCACTTCCCGCCCGAGGAGCAGAACGACGCCTGGGCGTGGGTGCGCGGCGAGGACGCCGACGGCGCCTGACCGCCCGCGGGCGGCTCCTCCGGCGCATCGACGGGTCGCCCGCCTCGCGCCGACGGTGGCGCTCGCCGGGAGCCATACCCTGACCCCACGTGCACGGACGCCGTCCGTGCACGACCGCGCTCCCCCGCCTCCTGCCTGTCGAGGACCCGCCCGTGCCCGAGGGCCACACCATCCACCGGCTCGCCCGGGACCACACCGGCTGGCTGGCCGGTACCGCTGTCGCCGTGTCGTCGCCCCAGGGCCGCTTCGCGCAGGGCGCCGCGCTGCTCGACGGCTCCCGGTTCGTGGGCGCCGAGGCCTACGGCAAGCACCTGTTCCACCACTACGAGGGCGAACGGGTGGTGCACGTCCACCTCGGCCTGTACGGCAAGTTCCACCGGCACGCCGTCCCACCACCGGAGCCACGGCCGACCGTGCGCTACCGCGTCGTGGGCGACGAGGTGTCCCTCGACCTCATCGGCGCCACGCAGTGCCACCTCGTCACGCCCGACGAGGTGGAGGCGATCACGGGACGGCTCGGTCCGGACCCGCTGCGCGACGACGCCGACCCCGACCGGGCCTGGACGGCGCTGCAGCGCCGCCGCATCGGCATCGGGCAGGCCCTGATGGACCAGGCCGTCCTGGCCGGGATCGGCAACGTCTACCGGGCCGAGATCCTCTATGTCCACGGCCTGCACCCGGAGACCCCGGCCAACCGGATCACCCGCGCGCAGTGGGACAGCATGTGGCGGACGCTGCGCGCGTGGTTGCGCAGTGGGGTCGAGGAGCAGCGCATCATCACGGTGGACCCGAAGGAGGTCGGCGTGTCCCGGGCGAAGCTCACCAGTGAGCAGGCCACGTACGTCTACAAGTCGGACCGCTGCCCGCGATGCGACACCGAGGTACGCCGCTGGGACATCGCCGGGCGCTGGGCATATGCCTGCGAGTCGTGCCAGCCTCGTCCACGGCGGCGCGGCGGGTCGACAGCGATACGCCGGACCGCCGCCAGCGACCGGGCCGCGTCGTGAGCGCCGGCGCCCAGCCCGCGCCGGCGGCCCGCGAGGACCGGGCGGTCCTTCGCCGCCTGTTGCTCACCCTGGCGGTGCTGCGGTTCGCGATCCCGATCGCGATGCTGCCGCTCATCCCGGTCATGCTCGGCGAGCGCTTCCTGCTGCTGCTCGCGCTGCGGCCCGGCAAGGAGCTGCTGCTGCTCGGCGGCGGGCGTGCCCGGATCAGCGGCGACCCCGCGATCCTCGAGTTGTGGCTGGCCGCCTTCCCGTTCCTGGTCGCGGCCGTCTGGGTCTTCTTCGCGCTCGGTCGCCTCTACCGCGAGGCGCTGCGCACGGGCGACGGGCCGGCATGGCTGCACCGGGCGGTGCCGGCCGACCGGCTGGCGCTTGCGGACCGGATCCTCGCCAAGCGCGGCCCGGCGATCGCGGTGCTCGGCCGGATCGCGACGATTCCGCCCACCGTGCTGGCGGCGGCCGCCGGGGCGTCGGACGTGCCGGCCCGCCGGTACCTCGCTGCGGACTTCGTGGGTGCGGTGGCCGGGTTCGGCACGGCGGTGGGCGCCGGCTACGTGCTGGGACGGGCCTACGAGGACGGCGGCCCGTGGCTGACCGGTGCCGGCGTGGCGTTCGTGGTGGTCCTCGTGCTGCTGCTCACCCGCTGGATCCAGCGGGAGGCCGAGGCGATGCCGGCGGAGCCGGACACCGGTGCGGCCTCGCCGCAGGGCGACGGCGCGCCCGACGCCTGACGCGACCCGGGCGCCGCGGCCGGGTGTCGGCGCCGGGTCAGCGCCAGCCGTCGGCGAAGGACTGGCCGGGTCCGAGCTGGCCCATCTGGCGCGCCTGCTCCTCCAACGCCGCGATCCGCTCCGGGATCGGCGGGTGCGTGGAGAACAGCTTCATGGCGGCGCGGCCACCGAACGGCGCGGCGATGAACAGGTGCTGCATCGCCGGGTTGGTCTCGGCCTTCGTGCCCCCGGCCCGCAGCAGCCGCGGGTCGTTGGCGCCTCGCTCGAGCTTCGCCAGCGCCCGGGCGAGGGCGAGCGGCTTGCCCGTGAGTTCGGCCCCGGTGTGGTCGGCCAGCGACTCGCGCGAGCGGGTGATCGACGCCTGGATGATCATCGCCACGACCGGTGCGATGATGGAGGCGGCGATGGCCGCGATCGGGTTCATGCCGTTCCGGTCGTTGCCGCCCATGATCGGCAGCCACCGCAGCATCAGGGCGAGGTAGGAGATCGCCGTGCCGATCATGGCGGCGACCGAACCGATCAGGATGTCCCGGTTGTAGACGTGCTGCAGCTCGTGGCCGATGACGCCCTCGAGCTCCTCACGGTCGAGCGCCTGGTACAGCCCCTGGTTGATGCACACCGCCGCGTTCTGCGGATTGCGACCGGTGGCGAAGGCATTCAGCTGCGGCGACGGCGACAGGTACAGCCGCGGCATCGGCTGGTTGGCCTTCTGCGCGAGCCCCCGCACGGTGGCGTACACGTCCGGGAACTGCGCCTCGTCCATGGGCTGCGCCCGCGCCATCTTGATGGCGAGCTTGTCCGAGTAGAAGTAGCTGAAGAAGTTCATGGCGATCGCCACGATCAGCATCAACGTCAGGAAGCCGCCGTTACCCGGGTCGACGAGTGCGCCGATCAGCAGCAGCAGGCCCGACATGGCGGCCAACAGGACGAACGTCTTCGCGCTCTTGAACATCTCACCCGTTCTCGGTACGGAGGGTCCGAGGGCGAGGGTACGAGCGGGGCTCGTCCGGAGCCAGATGTCCGGACAGCGGCCTTACCCGAAACTTACGTCGCCTCGGCTCACATCACGTGAACACCGAGGGGTTCGGGTCCGGCCGGCCGGACGGACGCCGTGGGCGTTGGCGGCTCGAGGCCGCGGACGCCGGCGGCCGGGCCCCGGTGCCCCCCGTGGCCTGCGACGGGCGCGGGAGGAGCCGCGCGGGTCAGCCCGTGGCCAGCAGGCTGGTCAGCGACGAGTAGTCGGTGACCAGGCCCGGCAGCACCCCGAGCACGACGGTGCCGACCATCAGCACCAGCACCACCAGCGAGAGCTGGAAGCCGGGCTGGAGCGCGGGCAGCCCCTCGCGGGCCGGGTCCATCCACATGCCCTTGACGATGCGCAGGTAATAGAAGAACGCGATGACCGAGTTGATCGCGAGGAACACCATCAGCACGATGCCGAACACGGTGACCTCGACGAGCGCCGCCTCGATGATGGCGAACTTCGCCCACAGGCCCACCGTCGGCGGCGCGCCACCGAGGCTCAGCAGGAACACGGTCATCGCCATCGCCATGAGCGGGCTCTTCTGCGCCAGACCGGCGTAGTCGGCCAGGGAGCGCAGGCCGGTGCGACGGTTGACGGCGATGGCGACCCCGAACGCACCGATGTTCATGACGGCGTAGGCAACGAGGTAGAACACGATGGCCGACACCGCGGCGTCGTTGACCTCGGGGGCCCCGGAACGGGCGAGCCCGAACGGGATCAGCATGTAGCCGGCCTGCGCGACCGACGAGTAGGCCAGCAGACGGATGAGGTCGCGCTGCTGCAGGGCGACGAGGTTGCCGATCGTCATCGTCAGGATGGCGAGCACCCCGAGCACCGGCGCCCACACGTCGGCGACCGGCTCGAAGGCGATGAACGCCACGGCCATCAGACCCGCGAACCCGGCGGCCTTGGACGCGACCGCCAGCATGGCCGCGACCGGCATCGGCGAGCCCGCGTAGGTGTCGGGCGCCCAGAAGTGGAACGGCACCGCGGAGATCTTGAACGCGAATCCGACGATCACCAGCATGACCGACGCCAGCAGCAGCGGCGTGAGCTCGGCGTCGCCGCCCATCGCGGCCGCGATGTCGGGCAGGTAGGTGGACCCGGCGAAGCCGTAGACCATCGACATGCCGAAGAGCATGAGCGCGACCGACAGCACGCCGATGAGGAAGAACTTCAGTGCCGCCTCGGAGGAGTACAGGTCGCGCTTGCGCAGCCCGGCCATCACGAACGCCGGAACGGACACGGTCTCCAGCGCGATGAACAGCAGCAGCAGGTCGCGCGAGGACGGCATCAGCAGCATGCCGATGAACGACGTGAGCAGCAGGAAGTAGTACTCGCCCTGGAAGTAGCGGCCCTCGGCGAAGAACCGCCAGCTGATGCCGAGGATGGCGAGCAGGCTGCCGAGGAACAGCAGCTTGAAGACCACGGCGAACTCGTTGACGACGAACATGCCGCCGAAGGTCTCGCGCTGCTCGCCCCACAGCGCGA
This sequence comes from Egicoccus sp. AB-alg2, assembly GCF_041821065.1. NCBI lineage: Bacteria > Bacillati > Actinomycetota > Nitriliruptoria > Egicoccales > Egicoccaceae > Egicoccus > Egicoccus sp. AB-alg2. The sequence continues at coordinate 7,519 of NZ_JBGUAX010000014.1, forward strand.
TCGTGAAGCCGATCGCGACCAGCGTGCCGAGCCCCGCGACGGGGTTGACCAGCTGCTTGGCCTCACCACGCAGGGCGAGGTCGGCTGCCAGCACGATCAGCGCCGTGACCGTCAGCGCGATCTCCGGTGCGATCGCGAAGAAGTCGATGGCCATGGTCAGGTTTCCCGTCTCGAAGGTCGTCGTGGCCGGGGGGCCGGCCGCCGGTCGATGCGTCGCGTCAGCCCAGCACCCAGCCCATCAGGTTGCTGACGGCCGCGTCCTGCACGCCGAACACCAGGCGCGGGTACACGCCCAGGGCGAGGATGAGGATCAGCAGCGGGAGCCAGGACACCCACTCCACGCGCATGACGTCCTGCAGCGGCTCGTCGGCCCAGCGGGCCATCGGCCGGCCGAGGTTCACGCGCTGCAGCAGCCACAGGAAGTAGCCGGCGGTGAGCACGGTCCCGATCGCCGCGAAGATGACCAGCACGAGGTAGAGGCCCTGGTAGGTGTCGGCGAGGCCGCCGCCCGGGCTGATCGCGGCCCACATCGCGGTGAACTCGCCCCAGAACCCGGCCAGGCCCGGCAGGCCCAGCGACGCCACCGCGACGTAGGTGAAGAGCACGCCGTAGCGCGGGATCTTGGTGAACATCCCGCCGCCGATCTCGGCGATCTCGCGAGTGTGGTAGCGCTCGTGCAGCGAGCCGGCGAGGAAGAACAGCATGCCGGTGACGATGCCGTGGGCGATGTTGCCGAACAGCGCCGCCTGGATGCCGGACTCGTTCATGGCGGCGATGCCGAGCATGACGAAGCCCATGTGGCCGACGGACGAGAACGCGATCAGGCGCTTCACGTCGGTCTGGGCCAGGCAGCACAGCGACCCGTAGATGATGCCGATGACGGCGAGCACCCCGATGATGGGGGCGAAGCGCATCGCCCCGTCGGGCAGGATCGGCAGGGCGATCCGGATGAAGCCGTAGGTGCCCATCTTCAGCAGGACGCCGGCCAGCAGGACCGAGCCGACCGTCGGCGCCTCCGTGTGCGCGTCGGGCAGCCAGGTGTGGAACGGCCACATCGGGACCTTGATGGCGAAGCCGAGGAAGATCCCGAGGAACGCCCAGGTCTGGAACGTCAGGCCACCGACCCCGCCGGCCGCCGACAGCGCCTGGATGTCCCAGGTGGTCGCGCCGTTCTGGAAGTAGATCGCCAGGAAGGCGACCAGCATGAAGATCGACCCGAACAGCGTGTAGAGGAAGAACTTGACGCTGGCGTAGTCACGGCGCGCGCCACCCCACATCCCGATCATGAAGAACATCGGGACCAGGACCAGTTCCCAGAAGATGAAGAACAGGATCAGGTCGAAGGCGACGAAGGTGCCGGCCATGCCCGTCTGCAACAGCAGCATCAGGGCGAGGAAGGCCTTCGGCTTGCCGGGCGCGGGCAGGATCTTCGTGGTGTAGATCGCGCACAGCAGCGGCAGCAGGTAGGTCAGGAAGAACAGCGGCAGGCTGATGCCGTCCAGCGCGATGTGGAAGTTGGCGTTGATCGCCGAGATCCACGACACGTCGGTCTGGAACTGCAGCTCCCCGGTCGAGCCGAAGTCGAACGCGGCCGTCATCGCGACGACCACCGCGAACGCGACGCCGGTGATGCCCACCGCCGCCCAGCGGATCTCGCGGTCCAGCCGGGCGGGCATCAGCGCCAGCAGTCCCGCCCCGACGAGGGGCAGGAACAGGGCGACGATCAGTGCCCAACCTGCGGTCTGCGGGTCCATCGTGTCGTTCCCTCCTGCTCGCCCTGTGAGGGCGAGAGCGGCCCCGTCTGGTTCGCGGCGCCGTCACCGATTCTTTGCGTTGTCGTGGCCGCGTGCGGCCGAGGAGTTGCTACCTGGCCGCCGCGAACGCGAGCACCAGCACGATCGTTCCGGCGACGATGGCGCCGGCGTAACGCTGCACGTCACCGGACTGCAGGCGCTTCAGACGGTCGCTCCACCAGGCGGCGCTGAACGCCGCCCCGTTGACGCCACCGTCGATCACCTTCTGATCGAGCACCTGGTAGGTCGACTCGGCCGCCCGCTTGGTGAGCGTCCCGGCGCCGGCCACCCAGCCGTCGATGCGGTTGTTGCTGAAGTCCGTCGCCCACGTGGCGAGCTTGTCGCGCACCGGCACCACGACGTAGCGGTAGCCGAACGTGTCGAAGCCGTACTTGGCGACGAGCACCTTCGACAGCGCCCCCATCTTGAAGGTCGGGTCCTCGGCGGGCAGCCCGCGGCCGTAGAGGCGGTACGCGAGCGCGACCGCCGCGAGGAACGCCACGAGGGCCAGCGCGAGCACGTCGAAGTGCCAGCTCGGCGGGCCGTGGAGGATCTCCGGGTGCGCGCCCTCCTCGGCAGCCGCGAGCACGGACGGGCCTGCCGCCAGCACGCCACCGCCCTGCAGCCCGGCCGCCTCGGCGCCGTGGTCCTCCTCGCCCTCGCCGTAGCCGCCGCCCTCGACGAACGGGTAGGTGGCCTCCTCGAGGATCGGCGTGGCCGTCCACGTCTCGAAGTTGTTCTCGGCCGTCCACAGCGGCGAGCCGATCAGGCCCACGGTCAGCGACAGCACCGCGAGGATCACCAGCGGCACCACCATCTGCAGGCCCGACTCGTGCGGCTCGTGGTGGCCGCCGTGGCCGTGGCCGTGGCCGCCACCGTGGCCGTCGTCGTGGCCGACCGCGTGCGAGCCGCCGGCGACACCGTGGGCACCCGCGTTGGCGGCGGCGTCGTGCGAGCCGCCCCCGCCCGCGGCCGGGGCGTGGCCGCCGGCCGCCACGTGGACGGTCTCCTGCTCGTGCGCCTGTACCTCGGCGGCGTCCTCGGCGACACCGTGGCCGACGAGCTCCGGGTCGACGCCGGCGGCCTGGGCGGCCTGGTGCTTCACGTCCGGGTCGCCGTGGGTGTCGTGGCCGCCGCGGAAGTCACCCGTGAAGATGAGGAAGCAGGCGCGGGCCATGTAGAAGGTCGTGACGAACGCCGCCGCCAGGCCCACCCAGAACACCAGGTCACCGGTGACGAACCCGTTGCCCGACCAGATCTGGCCGGACACGAGGATCTCGTCCTTGGAGAAGAACCCGGCGGTCATGGGGAAGCCGGCCAGCGCGAGCGAGCCGACGATGAACGTCCAGTACGTGTGCGGCATGTACTTCCGCATGCCGCCCATGTCGGACATGTTGTTGCTGTGCACGGCGTGGATCAGCGACCCGGAGCCGAGGAACAGCAGCGCCTTGAAGAACCCGTGCGTGAACAGGTGGAAGATGCCGGCCGTGTACCCGCCGACGCCCAGCGCGGCGATCATGTAGCCCAGCTGCGAGACGGTGGAGTAGGCCAGCACCTTCTTGATGTCGTCCTGGACAAGCGCGACGAGGCCACCGAAGAACAGCGTGATGATGCCGACGACGGCGACGATGGTCATCACGACCGCCGACTGGGCGAGCACCGGGTAGAGGCGGGCCAGCAGGAACACCCCGGCCGTCACCATCGTCGCGGCGTGGATCAGGGCGGACACGGGCGTGGGGCCGGCCATGGCGTCCGGGAGCCACACGTGCAGCGGCATCTGGCCGGACTTGGAGATGCAGGCGAGGAAGATCATCAGCATCCCCAGCACGACCGTGCCGGTGGCGAGCTCGCCGGCCGCCGCGGCCTCGTTGAGCTGCAGGATGTTGAAGACCTGCCCGTTCTCCGCGAGCGCGAACATCGGCACGGACAGCACGATCACGCCCACGATCAGGCCGACGTCACCGAACTTCGTGACGAGGAAGGCCTTGTTCGCGGCGTCCTGGTTGGACTTCTCCTCCCAGTAGAAGCCGATCAGCAGGAACGAGCACAGTCCGACGAGCTCCCAACCGATCAGGGCCTGCAGCGTGTTGTTCGCGATCACCAGCACGAGCATGGAGAACGTGAACAGGCTGAGCATCGCGAAGAAGTAGGTGAACCGCGGCTCGTGGGCCATGTACTCCCGCGAGTAGACGTGCACCAGCAGCGAGACGGTCGTGACCAGCACGAACATCATCGCGGTGAGGCCATCGACGAGCATCCCGAGCTCGAGCACGAAACCGCCGCCGAGTGGCGACCACCGGAAGGCGTGCTCGACCGGTTCGATGGTGCCGCTGGTGAAGGTGTGCCAGCCGATCAGCAGCGAGAGCACCAGCGCGATGCCGACGGCGGCGATGCCGAACTCGCTGCCGCGCAGTGGCATCAGCTTGCCGAAGGCGGCCGTGAGCACGGCCGACACCAGCGGCAGGACGACCACCAGCCACGCGTAGTCCAGGAGTGCTTCCACGAGCTTCGCCCCCTACCAGCGCATCAGGTCGACGTCGTCGACGTTGACCGACGCACGGTTGCGGAACATGTTGAAGATGATGGCCAGACCGACGCCGACCTCGGCGGCGGCCACGGCGATGATGAACAGCGCGAACAGCTGGCCGCTGACGAACTCCTCGGCGGGCCAGAGCAGGTTCTGGAAGGCCACGAGGTTGATGTTCACGGCGTTGAGCATCAGCTCGACGCTCATCAGCACCAGGACGGCGTTGCGCCGGGCGATGATTCCGTAGACGCCGACACAGAACAGCAGCGTGGCGAGCAGCAGCGGGCCGATCGGACTCATCGCGACTCGCCTCCGGTCGGGCCACCGGCGCCCGCGTCGCCGGCGCCGAGCTCGGCCGGGGCGGTCCGGGCCCGGTCGTGCTCGGTCGAGGGCGCCTCGCCGAACTCGATGCGGGCCTGGTCGATGGTCTCGCCGGAGTCGCCGGCCTCGCGGCGTGCCAGCAGGATCGCGCCGATCAGTGCCGCCAGCAGCAGCATGGACAGCGCCTCGAACGGCAGCACCCAGCGCGCGAAGATCACGATCCCGATCGCCTCGGTCGCCACCCGCTGCGGCACCACCGCGTCCGCCCCGCCGTAGGCCTGCACGATCAGGACCGCCAACGTGACGAACAGGCCACCGGCGACGGCCAGCCCCAGGCCACGGTTCTGGCTGTCCAGGGCCTCGCGGCCGATCGGGGCGCGCGTGAGCATCAGCCCGAACAGGAACAGCACCGTCACGGCGCCGACGTACACGATCAGCTGCACCAGCGCCAGGAAGTCGGCGTGCAGGACCAGGAAGACCCCGGCGATACCGGCCAGGGTCACGGCCAGGTGCAGCGCGGCGTGGACGAGGTTCTTGGAGGTGACGGTGAGGATCGCCGCGCCGGCGGTCACCAGCCCCACCAGGAGGAAGACCGCGTCATACCCGGTCACGCATCACCTCCGGCATCGAGCTGCTCCTGCTTCTTCTTCTTGACCCAGGCGGCCTTGGCCTTCGCACGGGCGATCCGGTCGGACTTACCCTCGGCGATCAGCCGGTCGTAGGTCTCCTGGTCGATCTCGCCGGCGCCCTCGACGTGGATGTCGCCGAGCTTCTTCTGCGGTTCCGCGGCCGAGGCGGCCTCGGCCTCGGCGGGCTGCGGCGCGTCGGCCGCCGGCCCTGCCGCGCCGGCCGGTTCGGGGGTCGCGTCGGTGGTGTCCGCCGCCGGGGTCGCGACCTCGGAGGCGTCGCCGCCGGACGCGGCCTCGGCACGAAGCCGGGCCTTCTCCTTCTTCACCCACGCCGCCTTGGCCTTGGCCCGCGCCATGCGCTCGGGCTTGCCCTCGGCGATGAGCTGGTCGTAGGTCTCCTGGTCGATCTGGCCGGCCTCGACGTGCACCTCGGCGGGGGCCGGGGCGGGGGCGGCCGCCTCGGCAGGGGCGTCCGCGGGCGCGGCGGCGGCCTCCGAGGCGGCCTGCTCGCGCAGCTTGGCCTTCTGCTTCTTGACGTAGGCGGCCTTGGCCTTCGACCGGGCGATGCGCTCGGACTTGCCCTCGGCGATCAGCTGGTCGTAGGTCTCCTGGTCGATCTCGCCGGCCTCGACCTTGGGCTCGTCGGCCTTGGCCGCGGCAGCCGGGGCGGCGGCCGCCGCCTTGGCCTCGTCGGCCTGCTTCGCGGCCTGCTCGGCGGCCTGGGCGGCCTGCTCGAGCTCGCGCTCGGCCTTGGCGATGGCGTCCGAGACCTCGGCGGGGATCTCCGCACCGGCGTCCAGCGGGGGCGGTGGCGGCACCGTGTCCATCCACTCGCGCAGCTTGCCCTTCTCGTGGAGCAGCCCGCCCATCTGGTACTCGGCGTACTCGAACTCCGGCGACCAGAACAGCGCGTCGAACGGGCACACCTCGACGCAGATGCCGCAGTACATGCACAGCGCGAAGTCGATGGCGAAGCGGTCGAGCACGTTGCGGGTGCGCGCGCGGCCGCCCTCCTTGGCCGGCGGCACCGTCTCCTTGTGGGAGTCGATGTAGATGCACCAGTCGGGGCACTCACGGCTGCACAGCATGCAGACCGTGCAGTTCTCCTCCATCAGCGCGATCACCCCACGGGTGCGCGGCGGCAGGTCCGGCCGGACGTGCGGGTACAGCTGCGTGGACGGCGTCTTGAACAGGTGCTTGAGCGTGACGCCCAGCCCCTTCAGCAGCCCGACGCCCGGCATCGAGGTCGTTGCCATCAGAACACCACCTTGGCGACGGTGACCACCGCGAGGTTGACCAGCGACAGCGGCACCAGCACCAGCCAGGACATGCGCTGCAGCTGGTCCTCGCGCAGACGCGGGTAGGCGACGCGCAGCCAGACCATCACGAACGTCAGCAGCAGGATCTTGCCCAGCGTCACCCCGAGGCCGATCAGGGTGCCGAGCGCCCCACAGTCGAACAGTCCACCCGCGCCCTCGCAGCCGGGGAGCGGCACGCCCGGCAGGATCTGCCAGCCGCCGAGGTAGAGCACCACCATCAGCGCAGACATGGACACCATGCCGGCGTACTCGGTGAGCAGGTACATCGCGAACTTCATGCCCGTGTACTCGGTCATGTAGCCGAACACGAGCTCGGAGTCGGCGATCGGCATGTCGAACGGCGGGCGCGACAGCTCGGCCAGCGCGGCGACGAAGAAGATCCCGAAGCCGAGGATCTGCGGGAAGACGAACCAGAGGTTGACGTTGGTCCCGGCGATCGTGAACGTGGCCTGCGACTCCACGATGCTGACCAGCGAGAGGCTGCCGGCCTGGACCGCGACCGCGATCGCCGCGAGGATCAGCGGCAGCTCGTAGGCGATCAGCTGGGCGGCGGCACGTAGGCCACCGATCAGCGAGAACTTGTTGGCGCTCGCCCAGCCGCCCATCATCACGCCGAGGACGGAGATCGACGTGATGGCCAGGGCGTAGAAGAGGCCGAGCTCGAGGTCCTGCGCCCACAGGCCCGGCGCCAGCGGCAGCACGAAGAAGATCAGCATGGCCGGCACGAGGGCCATGCCCGGCGCGATCGCGAACACCCACCGGTCGGCGGCGCGCGGGATCACGTCCTCCTTCTGGAGGAACTTGATGCCGTCGGCGACCAACTGCAACGACCCGGCCGGACCGGCGAACATCGGCCCGCGGCGGTGCTGCAGGCGGGCCATCGCCTTGTGTTCCATGTAGCCCACGACCAGCGGGACCACGAAGAACAGGCCGAGCACCAGCGCGACCTTCAGCGCCACCGACAGCAGGAAGGTGTCGGTGTCGAGCAGGCCGGCGGTCTGCGCGAGCAGCCCGGCAGACACGGTGGTGAGGGTTTCGCTCATCGGTCGACATCTCCCGCGACCGCGCGCTCGCTCGCTCGGAGACCGGTCGTGGTGGCGTTGGTGTGGGCGATCCGCTCGCTCATCGGTCGGCTTCTCCCGCGACCGCGCTCTCGCTCGCTCGGAGACCGGTCGTGGTGGCGTTGGTGTGGGCGGTCCGCTCGCTCATCGGTCGACGTCCCCGACGACGAAGAAGACGGAGCCGAGCACGCTGATGGCGTCGGGCACCAGCGTCCCCTCCAGCAGGTAGGGCAGCACCTGCACGTTGGAGAACGACGCGGTGCGCATCTTCAACCGCCACGGCGTGCGACCACCGTCGGACTCGAGCCAGTAGCCGAGCGAGCCCAGCGGGTTCTCCACCCGCACGTAGGTCGCGCCCTCGGGGGCCTTGACCATCTTGGGCAGCTTCACGTTCACCGGCCCGGCCGGGATCATGTCGTGGCACTGCTCGATGATGTGGCAGGAGGCCTTCATCCGCGCCAGCAGGCAGTAGAAGCGGTCGAAGCTGTCGCCGTTCTCCCCGACCGGGACCGGTACCTCGACCTGGTCGTACTTGAGGTAGGGCTCGGAGACGCGCACGTCCTCGGGGATGCCGGTCGCCTGCAGGGTCGGGCCGGACACCCCGTACGACAGCGCCACGTCGGTCGACAGCGGCCCGACACCCTTGGTGCGGGCCTGGAAGATCTCGTTGCCGAGCAGCAGGTCGTCGAAGTCCTGCAGCCGCTTCTTCACGTCGGCGACCAGCTCGACCGACTGGTGCAGGAAGCCCTTGGGCAGGTCGATCTTCACCCCGCCCGGCTGGTTGTAGGTGTAGTGCAGCCGGCCGCCCGACGCGGCCTCCAGCAGGTACTGGATCCGCTCGCGCTCGCGGGTGGCGTAGAACATCGGCGTGATCGCGCCGAGCTCGAGCCCGTACGAACCGATGAACAGCAGGTGGTTGAGGATCCGGTTCCACTCCGCGCAGATCATCCGGATCCACTGGGCCCGTTCCGGGACCTCCATCTCCAGCATCCGCTCGACCGTGAGGGCGAGCCCGATCTCGTTGGTCATGCCCGACAGCCAGTCGTGGCGGTTGACCAGGGCGAGGTTCTGGCGGAAGTCACGGTGCTCGGCCAGCTTCTCGAAGCCGCGGTGCATGTAGCCGATCACCGGGTAGGCGGTCTTGACCCGCTCACCGTCCATCTCCAGCACCACGCGCAGCACGCCGTGCGTGGCCGGGTGCGCGGGGCCGACCGACAGCGTCATGTCCGCCGTCGTGAACGCCCCGTCGCCGACGATCTCGAGATTGAGGCTCTCCCCCGGGGCCGACGCCGGATGGATGGTCTCGCGGGCACTCAGGTCGCTGACGCTCATGCGCGCTCCTCCCCGTCCGCCTCGTCGTCACCCGACGCATCGTCGCCCTCGCGCTGGTCGAAGTCGGCGCTCTGCCCCGGCGTGCCCTGGTAGGGGGCGTCCTCGTCGGCGCCCTCGGTGTCGTGCTCGCCGGGCACGGTCTGGTCGGGCGCCACGGGCGTGACCGGGCTGCGGGCCTGGGTGTCCGGGGCCTCGGACGTCTCGCCGGCGTCGGCCGGGTCTCCCTCGCGGCCGGCCGGCTCACCGGGGACGGCCTCGTCGCCCGGCGCGGACGGCTCGTCGGTGCCCCGTGCGCCGGGGACCGGCCCGTCGGTGCCCTCGGCATCCGAGTCGTTGCCCCAGGAGGCGTCGCCCTCGGGCCGCGCCTCGGAGGTCGCGGCCTCGGGGAACTCGTCCTCGCCCGGCGCGACCGCCCCACCGGCGGCCTCGGCCACCTCGGCGTCGGCCTCCCCGGCGTCCGCGGCGGCGGCACGCTCGGCGGCCTTGCGGGCACGGGCCTCGGCGGCCGCCTTGCGCTTGGACTCGGCGCGCACGCGGGCCTCGGACTTGACGTCCTCGTGCTGCTCCTGGGCGTGCTCGGCATCCCCCGCCATCACCGCGCCGCTGTCGGGCGCGAGCTCGGCGTCGGTGCCGAGCGCCTCCTCGATCTCCTCGCCCTCGCGGGTGGCGGGGTCGGCGACGGGCTGCGGGTTGGCGAGCTTGGCCTGCTCGGCCATCGCCTTGTCGAGCTCGTACGGGCCGGGGGCGTCACCGAGCTGCGGCTCGCGCTCGATGACGTTGCCCTCCTCGTCGAGCTCGGCCGGCTCCTTGACCCCGGGCCACGGCTTGACGACCCGCGAGGCGAGCGGGAAGTCCTTGCGCAGCGGCCAGCCCTCGAAGGTCTCGATCGTGAAGATCCGCGGCTCGAGGCTCGGGTGGTCCGGGAACTCGATCCCGAACATGTCCCAGCACTCGCGCTCGTGCCAGTTGGCGCCGCGGTAGACGTCCGTCAAGGACGGGCAGGTCGGTGCCTCGCGCCCGCCCGGGCAGCGGGTACGCAGCGCGACGCGGTTGCCCGTGGACGTCGAGTACAGGATCGCGATGACGTCGAAGCCCTCGTCGCGGGCGTCGACGCCGAACAGGCAATCGAAGAAGTCGTAGGCCAGGACCCGCTCGTCGCGGCAGATCCGTGCGACGTCGGCGAAGTGCTCGTTGGCGACGTGCAGCGTGAACGTGCCGTACTCCACGGTCGTGCCCACGACCGCGGCGTCACCGGCCTTGGCCCGGACGAGCTCGGCCGTCTCCTCTGGCGTGAGCGCCTGATCCCTGCGCGCGAGAACTTCCGACACGGTGTTCCTAGCCCTCCGCGGTCTGGAGCTCGGGCGCGATGTCCGGGCCGTCGTGGCGCACCACGATCGGGTCCCGACGACGCTGGGCCATGCGGTCCTTCAGGCTCTCGCCCTGGATGCGGTTCTGCAGCGCCACGATGCCGTCGAGCAGCGCCTCCGGGCGCGGCGGGCAACCGGGGACGTACACGTCGACCGGCAGGATCTGGTCAACGCCCTTGGTCACCGAGTAGCTGTCCCAGTACGGGCCGCCGCAGTTCGAGCAGCTCCCGAACGAGATGACGTACTTCGGCTCGGGCATCTCCTCGTAGAGACGTCGCAGCGCCGGGGCCATCTTGTCCGTCAGCGTGCCGGAGACCACGAGCAGGTCGGCCTGACGGGGCGCGTGCGCGAACGGGATCACACCGAGACGGATGAAGTCGTGCCGTGACCCGGAGGCCGCGATGAACTCGATGGCGCAGCAGGCGAGGCCGAAGTTGAAGCACCACAGCGAGTACTTGCGGCCCCAGTTGAAGACGTACTTGACGGGCTTCGGAAGCTCGACCTGGTCGACTACTCCCACTTGAGCACCCCCTTCTTCCAGGCGTACATCAGGCCCTCGAGGAGCGTGGCGATGAACAGGAACATCGCGACGAGGGCGTACAACGCCGAGGGGGTCGTGGTCCCGTCGAGGTCACCGATGACCACGGCCCACGGGAACAGGAAGATCGCCTCGACGTCGAAGATGACGAACAGAAACGCGAACACGTAGTAGCGGATGTTCATCTGGGACCACCCGGTCCCGACCGCCTCGACTCCACACTCGTAGGTGGTGAGCTTGAGCGGGCTGGGCACGGCGGGGCGCATCAGCCGGTTGCCCAGCATGATGATCGCGTACAGGACGCACCCGACGATCACGAGGATCGCGAAGGCCCCGTACTGCTCGGTGAAGCTCACCCCGGTCCTCCTCTGAGGGTATCCCCGGCGTACCGGCCGACGTTCCGCCACATGATGGTTCGGTTCCGCTTCCTCGTCACACCCCAGGCCCTGTCGTGCAGGCCCGTCGCGCGAAGGCAGCGACTCCCTGGCGCGCGCGTACTGCCCCTGGCGACCCGGATCGTGCGTGGGCCGCTCGGGGTGGAACGCGCGCCGGCGACCCGTGAGACGGGTCGCGGCCGGGATGCTAGCAACCGCCCGGACACCGACCCAACGGGCGGGTGGCGGCGCACGCTGTCCGCGACGACGGCGGGACGCCTGCCCCACGACGTCACCAGGAGCGCCCGAACCAGACCGCCTCGCCGGTGGTCTCCAGGGGCATGAACCCGAGCCGGCGGTAGAAGGCCTGGGCGCCGAGATTGGACGCCGCGACACCGAGGTGGACACCAGGCGCGCCGGCCGCGGCCACCTCGGCGCAGAAGCGTTCGACCAGGGCGCGGCCGAGCCCCTGCCCCTGCGCTTCGGGCAGCAGGTCGACGTGCAGGTGGGCCGGGTACGCGTCCGTCCACGGGGTGCGCATCACCTCGGGGTGGTGGAGTTGGTGGACCAGCACCTCGTAGCGGCTGCCGGGGCGTGCGACCGGCGCCGGGTGCCGCGCCGCGGCCGTCGGCAGCCACCGCTCGCGCCACTCGGCGACGAAGGCGTCGGTGTCCGCCGTGCCCAGCACGTAGCCGACGGCGCGCCCGCGCCCGCGGTCGTCCGCGACGAAGGCGAAGTGCGGCGCGAGGCGCAGGTACGGCTCGGCGTACACGTCCGGCAGGATGCCGTCGTCGGCCAGCGTGCCCGTGGCGTCCTCGCCGTCGGCACCCGTCCGGATGCAGACGTCGCGGACGTCGGCGAGGTCGTCGAGGCTCGCCGCGCGCACGCGCACGGTCACGGCAGCCGCCAGTCCACCGGGGCGGCGCCCTGCGCGGCCAGCGAGGCGTTGACCCGGCTGAAGGGCCGCGAGCCGAAGAAGCCGCTGCGGGCAGACAGCGGGCTCGGATGCGCCGACTCCACCCGCGGGACCGCGCCGAGGCGCGGCGCCAGCGACCGGGCGTCGCGTCCCCACAGCACCGCGACCAGCGGGCCACCGCGGGCAACCAGTGCGTCGATCACCGCGTCGGTGACCTCCTCCCAACCCTTGCCGCGATGCGACGCCGGCGCGCCGGGCGCCACCGTCAGGCAGCGGTTCAGCAGTAACACGCCCTGCTCCACCCAGGGCGTCAGGTCGCCGTTGCCCGGCTCCGGGTGGCCGAGGTCCTCCCGGTACTCGCGGAAGATGTTGCGCAGCGAGGCCGGCAGCGGCGTGACGTCGGCCGCGACGGAGAAGCACAGCCCGATCGGGTGGCCCGGCGTCGGGTACGGGTCCTGGCCGACCAGCAGCACCTTCACCGCGTCGAACGGCTGCTGGAACGCGGCGAAGACCTGCTCGCCGCGCGGCAGGAAGCGGCGGCCCGCCGCCTGCTCGGCGCGCAGGAAGTCGCCCATGGCCCGGATGCGGTCGTGGACGGGGGCGAGCGCCTCGGCCCAGCCGGGACCGAACACTCGGGACAGCGGCGGTGCGGTCGTCGTCATCGCGGCGCCGGACCCTAGCGCCGGCCCGCCGGCCCCGCGACGGCGCCCCGGTCGCGCGGGGGCGCAAGGGTCGCGGTTGACCGCCGCCCCGCACCCGGCCGGCGCGACCGTTGCCGGCAGACGCGACCGGACGGCGGCTACAGCCAGCCGGCAGAGCCGGGACGGAGGTTCTGGTAGACGTGCTTGGTCTCCGTGTACTCCTCGAAGCCGGCGACGCCGAGCTCGCGGCCGAAGCCGGACTGCTTGTAACCGCCCCACTCGGCCTGTGGGAAGTACGGGTGGAAGTCGTTGATCCACACCGTGCCGCACCGCAGGGCGTTGGCGACGCGCTGGGCACGGGAGACATCGTCGGTCCAGACGGCAGCCGCCAGCCCGTAGATGGTGTCGTTGGCCAGTGCGACCGCCTGCTCCTCGTCGCGGAAGCGCTCGACGGTCAGCACCGGCCCGAAGACCTCCTCCTGCACGATGCGCATCTTGCTCGTGCAGTCGGTGAAGACCGTGGGCAGGTAGTAGAACCCGTCGGCGAGTGCGGGGTCGTCGGGCCGGGACCCGCCGGCGGCGAGGTTGGCGCCCTCCTCGAGCCCGATGGCGACGTAGGACTCCACCTTGTCGCGGTGCTCGGCGGAGATCAGCGGCCCGGAGCGCACGCCGTCGACGAAGCCGTCACCGAGCGTGATCTCCGGCAGCCGGTCGACGATGCGCTGCACCAGCGCGTCGTGGACCTCGTCCTGGACCAGCAGCCGCGCGCCCGCCGAGCAGACCTGCCCGGCGTGCAGGAACACGGCGGTCAGCGCGTGGTCGGCGGCGACGTCGAGGTCCACGTCGGCGAAGACGATGTTCGGGTTCTTCCCGCCGAGCTCCAGCGCGATCTTCTTCACCGTGGCGGCGGCCTCGGCCATGATCCGCCGTCCCGTGGCCACGCCACCGGTGAACGACACGAGGTCGACGGCCGGGTGGCTGGTCAGCGGCTGGCCGACGGCGGCACCGGCACCCAGGACGAGGTTGACGACGCCGGGCGGCAGGTCGAGGTGCTCGTCGATCAGCTCCACGAGGTAGAGGGTCGTGAGCGGCGTCTGCTCGCTCGGCTTGACCACCACGGTGTTGCCGGCGGCCAGCGCGGGCGCGAGCTTCCACGACGCCTGCAGCAGCGGATAGTTCCATGGCGAGATCTGGGTGCAGACCCCGACCGGCTCGCGCTGCACCCGGCTGACGACGTCCGGGGAGGGTGCGTCCACCACGCGGCCGCCGTGCGCGTCGGCAACGCCGGCGTAGTAGTGGAACACCGAGGCGATGTCGTGCATGTCGGTGACGCTGTCGGCCAGCGGCTTGCCGGTGTCCAGCGTCTCGCGGCGGGCGAACTCGTCGAGGTGCTCCACGACCAGGTCGCCGATCGCGCGCACGACCTCGCCGCGCGCCTTGGCGGTCGTGGTCCGCCACGGGCCGGTGTCGAACGCGCGGCGGGCGGCCAGGACGGCCGTGGTCGCGTCGTCGGCGTCGCCCTCGGCCACGGTCGCGATCACGCGCTGGTCGTGCGGGCTGATGACGTCGCGGGTGCCGCCGGCGCCGGCATCGGTCCAGGCGCCGTCGAGATACAGCTTGGTCGTCACGTCGTTCGCTCCTGTGGGGAGGGTCAGCCGCGGGCCTCGGCGATGGCGCGGCGCTCCGGCGACTCCGGTTCGAGCGCCCGCATGGCGACCGGCGGGCTGATGCCGGCCGTCAGCTTGGACACCACCAGGATGGTCGCGAAGCCGGACACCATCGCAAAGGTCCGGAAGGGCCAGAGGACCACACCGTCCTCGATCCAGGGGTAGGGGAGCCACACCGGCAGGCCGAGCGTGGGGTCGCCGCCGCCCAAGCGCAACACCGCGGCGACGACGAAGCCGGCGATCGCACCGGCACGGTTGGCGAAGGGGACGAACAGCGCACAGACCAGCAGCGGGAACACCAGCACGTACACGAAGTCGGAGCCGAGGAACCACAGCGCGTACACACTCTGCACGTTCAGGGCGATCAGCGTGCCGGTCACGCCGAGGATGACGATCATCCGCTTGATGACCTTCTGCACCTGGGCGTCGCTGGCCTGCGGCCGGAAGAGGCGGCGATAGACGTTCCAGCCGCTCATGGTCGATGCGGACAGGATCGAGGAGTCCACCGAGGACATCACGGCCGCCGCGATCGCCCCGAGACCGATGGCGCCGACGATGCCAGGGACGAGGTAGCGCAGCACGTAGGGCAGGGCCAGGGCGGGCGTCTCCAGGTCCGAGGCGCCCGCGGCGGCGAAGTCGGCCTGGTTGGCGACGATGCCGAGCAGGGCGGCCGGCACGGCGATGAAGATGGCGAGCAGGCCGGCACCGATCGACAGCCACCGCGCCGTCTTCGGGTCCTTCGCCGACAGCACACGCTGGAAGTAGACCTGCCAGGCGATGCCGCCGAACACCAGCAGCAGGCCGAAGTCGATCCAGTTCCAGAAGTACGGTCCCCAGTCCGGGTGGTCCCAGGCGCCCGCGGGCGGGAACAGTCCGGCGTAGGTACCCATCGCGTCGCGGTAGCCGTCCATCATCGTGTCGTAGCCGCCGACGGCGCCGAGGCCGAAGGGCAGCACCAGTGCCAGCCCGATCGCGATGATGCCGATCTGGGCCACGTCGGTGTAGGCCACGGACCACATCCCCCCGACGACCGTGTAGGCGATCGCGATCGCCGCCGACAGCAGGATCGCGGGCACGAAGTCGATGCCCAGCAGGGTGCCGAAGGTGGTGCCCAACGCCGTCAGGATCGCGCCGGTCCAGAACAGCTCCGCCGCCAGGGCCGGCAGGAACGACGCGCCGGCGAGGTTCTTGCCGAACCGCACGTCGATGGGGTCGACCATCGTGAAGAACTCGAGCCGGCGCATCTTCGGGGCGAACCAGATCCCGCCGATGATGAGGCTGAGCGCGTAGCCCCACGGCGCCTGCACCCACGCGAGCCCGTCCGAGTAGGCGTACTCCGCGGTGCCGTTGACGTAGCCACCGTCGACCCAGGTCGCCGTCATGGTGAAGACGGCGATCGTCAACGGCAGCCCGCGGCCGGCGACCATCGTGTCGGCCAGCGACTCGGTCTGCCGTGACGCCACGAACGCGCCGAGGTAGTAGAAGACGCCGTAGAAGACGAACATCGACACGACGCCGCCCCATTGCACGTCGGCGTCGGTCACGGCGATGTAGACGGCGCCGACCGCGACGATCACGGCGAACGTGCCGAGCTTCGCCATCGGGTTGTCGCGCACGACGGGCGGTGCGGACTCGTCGGCTCCTGGCTTGGTCGTGCTCATGCGATCCTCGCGCGGACGGGCCGCGGGCACGGCCAGGGCACGACTGGGCACCCGACCACGCGCGGCGGCGGTGGTTCGATGCGCCGAACCCCCGAACACCGGCGCGCCGCGGAGGCAAGCGGCCACCGTCCCGGCACGGTCCGAGGACCCCTGTCCGAACGGCAACCGGGTCGGCGACTGTACGCCTGACCGACCAGGGCGCGGCGGCGGACGCGCCCGGTGTGCCCGCCCCGCCGGCGGTGTCAGCCCACCCGGTCGAGCGAGTACTCGGCCAGGCGGGTGAGCGCGGTCACGACCGGCCGTTCGCCGAACATCCTGAGCTCGTCGACCGCCGCGGTCACGTAGCGCGCGGCGTGCTCGCGCGAGCGGGCGAGGCTGTCGCCGGCCCGCAGCAGCTCCAGCGCACGCTCGACGTCGGCGTCGTCCAGCTCACCGTCGAGCAGCGCGGCCAGCTCGCCGTCGGGGTCCTGCGCCAACGCGTGCAGCACCGGCAGGGTGCGCACGCCCTCCTTGAGGTCCGTGCCCGGCGTCTTGCCCGACTCCTCGCTCTCGGAGGCGACGTCGAGGATGTCGTCGGACAGCTGGAAGGCCATACCGACGTTCCAGCCGTAGCGGGCCGCCGCCTCGACCTGCGCCTCGGATGCACCCGACAGCAGCGCCCCGTACCGGCAGGAGGTCTCGATCAGCGACGCCGTCTTGCCGGAGATCACCTCGAGGTAGTGCTCGAGGGTCGGCTCGAGCTGGGGCACGTCGGGCATCGCCCCGAGCGACCCCTGGACCTCGCGGATCTGGCCCTCGCACAGGCGTGCCAAGGTGCGGGCCATGATGCGGGTCACGTCGACGCCGAGGTCGGCCGACAGGTCCGAGGCGCGCGCGAACAGGTAGTCGCCCGTGAGGATCGCGACGGTGTTGTCCCAGCGCGAGTTGGCCGACGGCGTCCCGCGCCGGGCAGGCGCCTCGTCGATGACGTCGTCGTGGTACAGCGTCGCGAGGTGCACCAGCTCGACGATCACGCCGGCGTCGACCAGCGAGCGCAGCGTGCCGTTGGCGCTCGGGCGTGTGACCGGCGTGTTGGGGCCGAGGTAGCCGGTCAGCGCGACCATCAGCGGACGGAACCGCTTGCCGCCGGCGCTGATGAGGTAGCGGGCGACCTCGTCCACGAACGCGTTGTTGGACGACACCTGGTCGTGCAGGCGCTGCTCGACACCGTCGAGGACCTGCGCGACCGGCAGTCCGTGGGCCTCGAGCTCGTCGAGGACCGGGGCAGGGATCGACAGCCGCGCGGCGCGCGGCGGCTGTCCGGAGCGGGCCTCGGTCGTCACCGCACCACGGCCGCGGCGTTCTCGGCCAGCTGCAGCAGCAGCTGGGGCTGGATGCCGAGGAACAGCACGAGCGTCGCGGCGACCGACACGCCGGCCGACAGCCCGGTGGTCACGATCGGCAGCCCGCGGCCCTCCTCGACGTCCTCGAGGAACATCATGCCGGCCAGGCGCAGGTAGAAGAACGCCGCGATCACGCTGCTGATCACGCCGACCACGACCAGCCAGGCGTGCCCGGAGGCCACGCCGGCCTCGAAGACGACCAGCTTGCCGACGAAGCCGGCGGTGGCGGGCACGCCGGCCAGCGACAGCAGGCACAGGGTGAAGATGCCGGCCAGCATCGGGGAGCTCTTGCCGAGCCCGCGCAGGTCGACCAGCGTCACCTCGCCGCGACGGACGCGCTCGATGGCCAGCACGCAGCCGAAGGCACCCAGCGTCGCGACCGCGTAGGTCAGCAGGTACCACAGCGTGGCCGACAGCCCGGCGTCGGAGTTGGCGACCACGCCGATGGTGGCGTAGCCGGCGTGCGTGATGGACGAGTAGGCCAGCATGCGCTTGACGTCGCGCTGGACGATGGCGACCCAGGCGCCGTAGAGCATGGACAGCGCGGCCAGCACCGACAGCACCGGCACCCACAGCTGCTCGAGCGCCGGGAAGGCGACGAGGTACAGCCGCAGGAGCGCCGCGAAGCCGGCGGCCTTCACCGCGGCGGCCATGAACGCGGTCACGTTGGTCGGGGCGCCCTGGTAGACGTCGGGCGTCCAGAGGTGGAACGGCGCGAGCGCGACCTTGAAGCCGACCCCGACGGTGACCAGCGCGAGGCCGAGGACGCCGACCACCGACGGCGTGGTGACCAGGCCGAGGCCGGCACCGATCTCCGCCAGGTTCACCGATCCGGTCGCGACGTAGAGCAGCGCCATGCCGTAGAGCAGGATCGCCGAGGCGACCGAGCCCAGGATGAAGTACTTCAGCGACGACTCCTGCGAGCGCCGGTCGCGCCGCGCCAGGCCGGTCAGCACGTACAGGGCCATCGACAGGACCTCGAGGCTGACGAACAGCGTGATGAGGTCGTTGGCGGTGCCGAGGAAGGCCATGCCGGCGACGCACAGCAGCATCAGCGGCTCGACCTCGGCGCGGCCGATCTGGCGGTCGCGCAGGTAGCCGTAGCCGATCGGGATCACCAGCAGCGCGGACAGATAGACCGTGATGCGGGTGAAGAAGCCGATGCCGTCGTTGGCCAGCGCCCCCTGCAGGGCCTCCTGGGGTGCGATCAGGCCGCCCTGCGGCGCGAGGACCTCGGCGTACTGCCAGAAGGTGAGCACCAGGGCGCCCAGCAGCGCCAGCGCCGAGCCCCAGGCCTGCGTCAGCGACGGGCGGAGCGGGAAGGCGAGCACGAGCGCGGGCAGGGCGGCGCCGAGCGCGATGGTCACGGCACCGGGCAGGACGAAGCCCTGCGTGACCAGCCACACGCCAGCGGCGGCGGTGGGGACGGCGGCGAGGACGGCGACCAGCAGGCGTTGCGAACCGGCGACGGCCAGCAGCAGGAGGACCAGCGCGGCGCAGCTGACGGCCAGCTCCGGCGCGAAGCTGGACCAGGCGACCTGCGGCCCGTCGATGGCGGCTTGGGCGAGGAACACGGGCACGCTCCTACGGCTGGGTGTCGACCTCGGACCCGGGGTCCGAGGTGTCGGCGGCGGCGGGCTCGACGGCCGGTGCGTCGGCGACGCCGACCTCGGTCAGCACCCGGTCGACCGACGGCTCGACGAGGTCGAACAGCGGCCGCGGGAACAGCCCGATGGCGACGATCAGCACGACGATCGGGGCGAGCACGCCGATCTCGCGCGGCTTCAGGTCGGTCGTGTGCTCGTTGTCGGCGCCCTCGAGCGGGCCGTGGAACATCCGCTGGTAGGCCCACAGCAGGTACAGGGCCGCGAGCACCGCACCGAAGGCGGCCAGCACGGCGGCCCAGCGCGACGCCTGGAAGGTGCCGAGCAGGATCGGGAACTCGCCGACGAAGCCGTTGAGCCCCGGCAGTGCCAGCGACGACATCGACACCAGCAGCCAGAAGCCGGCCATGACCGGCACCCGCTTGGCCAGGCCACCGAACGCGGCGATCTGACGGGTGTGGCGGCGCTCGTAGAGGAAGCCGATCAGCAGGAACAGCGCGCCGGTCGACAGCCCGTGGTTGACCATCTGCACCACCGAGGCGGTGGTCGCCGTCGCGTTCAACGCGAACGTGCCCAGCACGACGAAGCCCATGTGGGCGACCGACGAGTAGGCGATCAGCCGCTTGATGTCCTTCTGCATCAGTGCGACGACCGAGCCGTACAGGATCCCGACGACGGCGAGGACGAGCAGGGCCGGCGCCCAGGTCATCGTCGCCTCGGGGAACAGCGGCAGCGAGTAGCGGATCAGCCCGAACGTGCCCATCTTCAGCAGCACGCCGGCCAGGAAGACCGAACCGCCGGTCGGCGCCTCGGTGTGTGCGTCCGGCAGCCACGTGTGGACCGGGAACACCGGCACCTTGATGGCGAAGGCGAGCAGGAACGCGGCGAACAGCCAGTTCTGCTCGGTGGTGGACAGCTCGATCGCGCGGATCGCCTCGTAGTCGAACGACCCCGTCTGCGAGAACAGGTACAGGATCGCCACCAGCATGAGCAGCCCGCCCAGCGTGGTGTAGAGGAAGAACTTCACCGCGGCGTACCGGCGCTTGGCACCGCCCCAGATGCCGATGATGAAGTACATCGGGATGAGCGTGAACTCGAAGAAGACCGCGAACAGCAGCAGGTCGGTGGCGGCGAACACGCCGAGCACCGCGGTCTCCAACGCCAGGAACGCGACGACGTAGCCCTTGAGGTTCTCCTTCACGCTGTCGAACGACGCGATCAGGATCAAGGGCACCAGGAACGTGGTCAGCAGGATGAGCGCGAGGCTGACCCCGTCGACGGCCAGTGCGAAGTCCGCCCCCAGCGCCGGGATCCAGCTCATGCGCTCCTCGAGCTGCAGCGCCGGGTTGGCCAGGTCGAAGTCGACGAGGATCAGCAGCGACGCGACGAACGTCGCCGTCGAGGCCACGAGACCGACGATCCGCACCACGCGCGGGTCGTCCGCGACGAAGGCGAGGACCAGCGCGCCCAGCAGTGGCAGCGCGACGGTCAGGGTGATCGGACCGATTTCCATCGCCTACCTCACCGAGTACACGAGGAACCCGACCAGGACCAGCGTCCCCAGCACGAAGCTGGCGACGTAGCCGCGGACGAGTCCCGTCTGGGCGCGGCGCGTGACCCGCCCGAGGGCGAGCGACGCGGTGCCGGAGCCGTTGACGACACCGTCGACGATGCGCGTGTCCACCCACACCATGGCGTCGGCGAGCCGGCCACCGATGCGCACGAACACGAGCGAGTAGATCTCGTCGACGTAGAACTTGCGCTCGAGCACCTCGGCGGCCAGGCCGCGGATCGGCTCGAGCATGCGGCCGCGGGACAGGTCACCGCGGACGTAGACCAGGAAGGCGAGCCCGATGCCGATCGCGCCGGCGACGACCGCCGCGCCGATCAGACCCAGCTCCGGGATCGGGCCGGCCGCCTCGTAGCCCAGCCCACCGGTGTCCCCGACGACCGGGGAGAGGAAGCGGTACAGCGGACCGACGTGGACGGGGTTCAGCAGCGAGCCCGCGACGGTCAGCACGGCCAGCACGATCAGCGGCATCGTCATCGACGCCGGCGACTCGTGCGGGTGGACGTCGTGGCCGAAGCGGGGCTTGCCGAGGAAGATCAGGAAGAACCACCGCGACATGTAGAACGCGGTCAGCACGGCGCCGAGCAGGCCCAGCAGCCAGATCCCGAAGTAGCCGTGCATGTAGGCCTCGGTCAGGATCTGGTCCTTGGAGAAGAAGCCCGACAGCGGCGGGACGCCCGCGATCGCCGCCGTGGCCACCGCGGAGGTCACGAAGGTGATGGGCATCGCCTTGCGCAGCCCGCCCATGCCCCAGACGTCGGTGCGGTTGGCCATGGCGTGCATGACCGAGCCGGCGGCGAGGAACAGCAGCCCCTTGAAGAAGGCGTGTGTGACGAGGTGGAAGATGCCCTCGGCGAACGCGCCGACGCCGACCCCGACGAACATGTAGCCCAGCTGCGAGACGGTCGAGTAGGCCAGGATCTTCTTGATGTCGTCCTGCCGCAGGGCGATGAGCGCACCGAGCAGGACGGTCGCCACGCCGATGTAGGCGATGACCTCCATGCCGGTCAGCGACTGCACCAGCACCGGCGACAGCCGCACCGTCAGGTAGACGCCGGCGGTGACCATGGTGGCCGCGTGGATCAGCGCCGACACCGGGGTCGGGCCAGCCATCGCGTCCGGGAGCCACACGTACAGCGGGATCTGCGCCGACTTCGCGGCCGCACCACCCAGGAACAGCAGCACCAGTGCCAGGGCCGTGCCGCTGGCCAGCGTCTCCGCGTTGTCGATGATGCCGAGGAAGTCGAGCGTGCCGAACACCGAGAAGGCGAGGAACATCCCGATCATGAACGAGACGTCGCCGACGCGGTTGGTGATGAACGCCTTCTTGGCGGCGGACGCGTACTCGGCCTTCTCGAACCAGAACCCGATCAGCAGGTAGCTGGACAGACCGACCAGCTCCCAACCGACGAACAGCGTCACCAGATTGGCGCCCAGCACCAGCACCAGCATGGAGAACAGGAACAGGTTGAGGTAGGCGAAGAACCGCTCGAACCGCGCGTCGCCGTGCATGTAGCCCAGCGAGTAGATGTGGATGAG
Organism: Egicoccus sp. AB-alg2; assembly: GCF_041821065.1. Lineage (NCBI taxonomy): Bacteria > Bacillati > Actinomycetota > Nitriliruptoria > Egicoccales > Egicoccaceae > Egicoccus > Egicoccus sp. AB-alg2. The sequence goes on from NZ_JBGUAX010000014.1 coordinate 29,760, forward strand.
CAGGCCGACCCCGGTCACCACCAGCAGCATCACCACGGTGAGCTGGTCGATGAAGAGGTCGTAGCCGACCTCGAAGGCTCCGGCCTGGATGAACGTGCCCAGCGGGCGGACGTAGGTCGCCGGATCGGCGAACACCTGCGCCGCCACGCCGACCGAGAGCAGGAAGCTGACGGCCGCGGCACCGATGGCCACGAAGGCGGCGCTCTCGCGCAGGACGCGGGTCAGCGCCAGCACGGCGACGAAACCGAGCAGCGGCACGACCGGGATCAGCCACGACAGCCCGATCAGGCCGGTCGTGGCCTCGACGACGTCGTTGGCGACGGCGCTGTGTTCCTCGGCTGCGAGCAGCAGCGTCACGTTCGACACGTCAGTACCTCAACAGCTGGGGGACGTCGACGTCGACCGTGCCGCGGCGGAAGAAGAGGTTCACGATCAGCGCGAGACCGACCACCACCTCCGCGGCGGCGACGACGATGACGAAGAAGACGAACACCTGCCCGTCCGGGCCACCCCACATGCGGGCGGCCGCGGCCAGGGTCAGGTTGACGGCGTTGAGCATGAGCTCGATGCACATGAACAGCACGATGGCGTTGCGCCGCACGAGCACGCCCACGAGTCCGACGCAGAACAGCAGCGCCGACAGGGCGAAGTAGTAGCCGATCTCCACGACTCAGCCCTCCCGGTCGTCGCGCAGGCGTGGGGTGCCCGACGCTTCCTGCTCGCCGTGGACGTCCTGCTCGCGCTGCAGCTCGCCAGCGTGCACGTCGACACCTTCCTCGCCGGTGTCGATCTGGTCGCCCGCGGCCAGCACGTCGGCGTCGGAGACGGGGCCCGGACGCTGTGCGTCCGCGGCCACCTCGATGTCGTCGGGTGCGAGGTCGCGGCGGCGGGCCATCAGCACGGCGCCGATCGTCGCGACCGTCAGCAGCAGGGCCGACAGCTCGAACGGCAGCGTGTAGCGGGTGAACATCTGGCGGCCGAGGAAGGCCACGCCGGCCTCGTCGCCCTCGTCCTTCGCCCCGGCCAGGCCGACGCACGGCACCCCGTCGCCGGTGGCACCGACCCCGGCGGCCGCGGTCCCGCCCTCGGGCGGGCAGATCGACGCGTCACCGGTGTAGGGACCGACGAAGCCGAACAGCAGCGCGCCGGCGAGCAGCGCCCCACCGGCCACGGCCAGCACCCGGGACCGCAGGTCCGTGGCCAGCAGCAGGTCGTCGCGGTCGACACCCAGCAGCATGATCACGAACAGGAACAGCACCATGATGGCGCCGGCGTAGACCAGGACCTGGATGATCGACAGGAACGGCGACTCCAGGCTCAGGTAGAGCCCCGCGACCGCCAGCAGGTTGACGACCAGCATCAGGGCGCCATGGACGATGTTGCGCATCGTCACGACGCCGATGGCCGCCCCCAGCGCGATCACCGCGAAGATCCAGAACAGCACGACCTCGGCCGTACTGCCTCCAGCGGCCGCGCCGTCGGCGGCCTGGGCGAGCAGGGACATCTAACGCTCCCCCCATCGGTCGGTGTTGCCCGTGGCGGGCGAGGTGGCACCGCCGCGGCGCGACGGCTTGGTGGTGTTGGCGCCGCTGACGATCGCCGAGTCGACCGGTTCCTCGTCGGTGTCCGGCAACGATCCGGACGGGATGACCTGCCCGGCCCGCGCGGACGGCGCGTTGGATGCCGGCTGGAAGCGGCCCCCGTGGAGGTTTGGCGGCGTGACGGCCAGGCCACCGTAGTAGTTGAAGCCGCGCCGGCGCACCTCACGGTCCGTCTGCGGGGTGGGTTCGGCCCCCGGCGGGACCGGGACGAGCAGCTCGTCCTTGGTCCAGATCAGGCCGCGCCGCGTGTCGGCGGAGAACTCGTAGTCGTGCGTCATGGTCAGCGCCCGGGTCGGGCAGGCCTCGATGCACAACCCGCAGAGGATGCAGCGGTTGTAGTTGATCTGGTAGTCGTCGGCGAAGCGCTCACCCGGCGAGTAACGGGCCTCGAGGGTGTTGTCCGCGCCCTGGACGTAGATGGCGTCCGCCGGGCAGGCCCAGGCGCACAGCTCGCAGCCGATGCACTTCTCCAGGCCGTCGGCGTACCGGTTGAGCTGGTGCCGACCGTGGAAGCGCGGCGTGACCGGCCGCGGCTGCTCCGGGTACTGGGCCGTCTCCGGCGTACGCACCATGGCCCGCAACGGCACGAGGAACCCGCGCCCCCAGGCCGTCTTGGTCAGGAACAGCCACAGCAGGACGACGAGCGCCACGAAGAACAGCAGGGTGACGAGGGGGGCGGGCATCAGCCGTTCCTCCCGGTGGTCGAGGACGCGGTGGGGGTGGTCGGCGACTCGGGCGTCGACACGTCGCGCGAACGGTCCGACGGCGGGCGCTCGTCCTCCTCCTTGGGACGGACGAGCAGCAGCACCGCGATGATGGCCACGGCGCCGGCGCCGAGCGCGATGCGGACCTGCGGGGCGACCCCGCCCTGCTCGGCCAGCAGCACGAACACCGCCGTGACCATGGTCCACAGCAGCGCGATCGGGATGAGCACCTTCCACCCGAGCGCCATGAGCCGGTCGTAGCGGTACCGCGGCAGCGCGCCGCGCAGCAGGATGAAGAAGAACACGAAGAACAGCGTCTTCAGCGAGAACCAGACGAAGCCGAGCAGGCCGGCCGCGGTGCCCTCCAGCCCGAAGGTCGGGCCGCTCGGGCCACCGAAGAACAGCGTGACCATGATCGCGGACTGGGTGATCGCGCCCATGAACTCCGCGATCATGAACAGCCCGAAGCGCATCGAGGAGTACTCGGTGACGAACCCGCCGACCAGCTCGCCCTCGGCCTCGGCGAGGTCGAAGGGCGTGCGCCCGGCCTCGGCGACCATCCCGACCATGAACACCACGAAGGCCGGGAACAGCGGCACCACGAACCAACCGGGCATGCCGGGGATCAACCCGTCGCCCGCCTGGGCGTTGACGATGTCGCTGACCCGCAGCGAGCCGGCGTAGATGAAGACGCTGGCGACCGCGAGGCCCTGGGCGATCTCGTAGCTGATCATCTGGGCGCTCGAGCGCACGCCACCGATCAGCGGGTAGGGCGAGGTCGAGGACCAGCCGGCCAGGAACAGCCCGTAGACGTGGATCGAGCCGATCGCCAGCACCCACAGCACGCCCACACCCAGGTCGGCGACCTGCAGCGGGAACGTGTAGCCGCCGATCTCCAGCGGCTGGCTGATCGGGATCACCGCCACCGACGTCAGGGCCGCCACCACACCGATCAGCGGGGCGAGCCGGAACAGCGGCCGGTTCACCATGCCCGGGGTGACGTCCTCCTTGAACAGCATCTTGATGGCGTCGACCAGGAACTGGCCGATCCCCAGCGGGCCGACGCGGTTCGGCCCGAGCCGTGACTGCATCCGACCGAGGATGCGGCGCTCACCCCACGTCAGCAGCGCGGTGCCGACCAGGAAGAACAGGAAGACCGCGAGCACCCGGATGAGGTGTGCCCACAGCGGCAGGTCCTGCGAGGTCTCGATCATGCGACGTCCCCGGCGGGCTCGAGGGCGGACACGGTCACCGGTCCCGTCCCGTCCGTGCCGAGCAGCACGGCGGCGGGATCGTCGGTGGAGTTGGCGGGCACGACGGCGGCCCCGGGCACGACGTCGGTGCCGACGCGGGCGACCAGCCGCAGCGTGTGACCCGCACCCGACAGCTCGACCTCGTCACCGTCCGCGATGCCCAGACGCTGCGCATCCGCGACGTTGAGGTCCACGACGGGCGTACGGGCCGTCGCGAGCAGGTCGCTCGCCCCCGTCAGCATGCTGCCACGATCCAACAGCAAGGGACGCACGACGAGGCGCAATTCTGACGGGTCCCCTGCTCCTGCCGACGGGTCCCCAATCTCGCTCGCTGCGCTCGCTCGTTGCCCCCCCTCGGGCGCTGCGGCACCGGCCTCCCCCTCGGGCGCGGCGGCACCAACGGGTCCGGTCTCCGCGGCCGTGAAGGCGCTGGCGTCGGGGAAGGGGTGGGGCTGGGGGCGCTTGCCGAGGGTGGCCAGCTCGTTGCGCAGTTGGTCCAGGTCGCTGAAGCCCAGGTCCTCGCCGAGCAGCGCGGCGAGCTGGACCACGATCTCCCAGTCCTCCTGGACCAGGGCCGGGCCGTCGACGACCTTGGCGAACCGCTGGGTGCGGCCCTCCCAGTTCGTGTAGCTGCCGAAGCGCTCCTGCGTCCCGGCGGCAGGCAGCACGACGTCGGCGTACTGGCTGACGGTCTCGGTCGCGGCCAGGTCCTGCGCCACGACCAGCTTCACCTTGGCCAGGGCCTGCTTCGCCAGCTCGGGCGAGGCACAGTCGCGGGCCAGGTCGACGCCGATGAGGTGCAGCACGTCGATCTTTCCGGCCGCCGCGTCGGTGAGCAGCTGGTGCAGGTCGCGGCCACGCTCGGCGGGCAGTGGGGTCCCCCACAGCTGCTCGAGCTCGGCGCGGTCGGCCGCGTCGTCCAGACGCCGGCCACCCGGCAGGATCCCGGCGGCCAGACCCGCCTCCAGCGAGCCGCGGGCGTTGGCACGGCGAGGCGCGTAGGCGGCCTTGCCGCCGACGGCCGCTGCCAGCGCGGCACCGGCGGTCAGCGAGCCGCCACCGGCCCGCTCGCCCACCAGCACGACCGGCGCCCCGTCGCTGCGAAGCGCGTCGACGACGTCCTGCGTGCCCGCGCCCGCCGTGGCACCCCCGACACCGTCGAGGAGGTCGCGGAGGGCGGCGGCCTCCTCGCCGGGCGCGGTCGCGACGCGGCGCCAGGCGAGGTCGGCCAGCGAGCCGAGGTGCGGCCCGACGACCACGATGCGGGCCTTGTGGGCACGCCACGCCTTGCGGATGCGCAGGTGGAGGATCGGGACCTCCTCCTCGGGGTCGAGGCCGGCGACGACGATGACGGGAGCGTCCTCGACGTCGCGGTACTGCGCCGTGTCGGCCCCGATCAGCGCGGTCAGCTCCTCGGCCTCGTCCGGCGCGGCGAACCGGGTGCGGTGGTCGAGGTCGTCGCTGTGCAGGACGGTGCGCACGTACTTCGACACCGCGTACGCGTCCTCGTCGGCCAGGCGCGAGCCCGTCACGACGGCGACCCGGCCCGGACCAGCGTCACGGGCCTCCTGGATGGCGCCGGTCACGCGCAGCAGCACGTCCGACCACGACGCCTTCTCCAGCCCGTCGGCACCGCGCAGCTTCGGCTCGGTGATCCGCAGGTCGCTGGTCAGGTGCGCGTAGCCGAACCGGCCCTTGTCGCAGTTCCAGGACTCGTTGACCGCCATGTTGGTACGCGCGAGCTGGCGCTGGATGACGCCGCGGCGCGACTGCACCGTCAGCGTGCAGCCGGCCGAGCAGTGGTCGCAGACCGACGGCGTAGTGACCACGTCGAACGGGCGCGCCTTGAAACGGTAGTCCGCCGAGGTGAGCGCACCGACGGGGCAGATCTGGATGACGTTGCCGGAGAAGTAGCTCTCGTAGGGCTCGTCCTCGTAGATCGCGACCTGCTCCAGCGCGCCGCGCTCGAACAACTCGATGAACGGGTCGCCCGACACCTGCTCGGAGAAGCGGGTGCAGCGGGCACACAGCACGCAGCGTTCGCGGTCGAGCAGGATCTGCGGACTGACCGCGACGGGCTTCTGGTAGCGGCGCTTCTGGTCGACGAACCTCGACACGTTGGCGCCGTGGGTGAGCGCCTGGTCCTGCAGCGGGCACTCGCCGCCCTTGTCGCACATCGGGCAGTCGAGCGGGTGGTTGATCAGCAGGAACTCGAGGGTGCCCTCCTGCGCCTTCTTCGCCATGTCCGACGTCAGGTGGGTCTTGACCACCATGTCGGAGGCGACCGGCATGGTGCACGACATGACGGGCTTGCGCTGACCCTCGACCTCGACGACGCACTGGCGGCAGGCACCGACCGGGTCGAGCAGCGGGTGGTCGCAGAAGCGCGGGACGATCGTGCCCAACTGCTCGGCGGCGCGGATGATGAGCGTGCCCTTGGGCACGCTCACCTCCTGGCCGTCGATCGTCAGGGTGACCAGGTCCTGGTTCTCGGAAGCACTCATTCGCGTCAAGCCTGTCCGGCGACGGTCTTGTCCGTCGCGCCGGTCGTGGCGGCCGTGCTGCGCGCCGGCATCGCGGGGATCTCGGCCGCACCGGTCTCTGGGGCGTAGCCGACCCCGCCGCGGGCGTCGAGTACGGCGATGTCGCGACGCGGCTCGGTGACGCCCAGCGGGCAGCGGGCCTCGCGGACGTGCGCCTCGAACTCGTCGCGGAAGTACTGCAGCCCCGAGGTGATCGACGAGGTCATGCCGTCACCGAGCGCGCAGAAGCTGCGGCCGAGGATGTTGTCGCAGATGTCCTGCAGCAGGTCGAGGTCCTCCATGCGGCCGCTGCCGGTCTCGATGCGCCGCAGCACCTGCGACAACCAGTAGCCACCCTCGCGGCAGGGCGTGCACTTGCCGCAGGACTCGTGCTCGTAGAACTCGGTGAACCGCAGGACCGTGTCGACCACACAGGTCTGCTCGGAGTAGATCATCAGGGCGCCGGTGCCCAGCATGGACCCGGCCTCCATGATGTCCTCGTAGGTGTAGGGCACGTCGGCCTTGGACGCCGGCAGCATCGGCGTCGAGGAGCCACCGGGGCAGAAGAACTTCAGCTCGCGACCTTCGAGCATCCCGCCGCAGGCCTCGATCATCTCCGACACCGGCGTGCCGAGCGCGAACTCGTAGTTGCCCGGCTCGTTCAGCTCGCCGGAGATGCACATCAGCTTCGGCCCGGGGCTCTTCTCCGTCCCCCACTGGCGGTACCAGTCCACGCCGTGGCGCAGGATGAACGGCACCGAGGAGATCGACTCGACGTTGTTCACCGTCGTCGGGCAGCCGTACAGCCCGTGGGTCGCCGGGAACGGCGGACGCAGCCGCGGCTGGCCGCGACGGCCCTCGAGCGAGTCGAGCAGCGCGGTCTCCTCGCCGCAGATGTAGGCGCCGGCACCGCGGTGCAGCGTGAGGTCGAAGCGCTTGCCCGAACCCATCACGTCCGCGCCGAGGTAGCCCTTCTCGTAGGCCTGGCGGATCGCCTTGGCCAGCTGGCGGCCGGCGTAGGCGAACTCGCCGCGCAGGTAGATGTAGCCCTGCACGGAGTTGAGCGCCAGGCCGCCGACCACCATGCCCTCGACGAGCTGGTGCGGGTCACGCTCCATGATCTCGCGGTCCTTGAACGTGCCCGGCTCGCCCTCGTCGGCGTTGCAGACGATGTAGACCGGCTTGCCCGTGTCCTGGGCGACGAAGGACCACTTCATGCCGGTCGGGAAACCGGCGCCGCCACGGCCGCGGACACCGGCCTGCTTGACGACGTCGATGATCTCCGAGGGCTGCATCTCCAGCGCCTTGCGCAGGCCGACGTAGCCGCCGTGCTGCTCGTACACCTCGATGTCGTCGGCGCCCTCGATGCCGTAGCGCTCGGTCAGGGCGACGCAGGGTCCGGTGGTGCCCATGTCAGCCCTCCTCTCGCGTGTCGTCGTCGGTCCGCCGCTCGCCCCCGTAGGAGCGCAGGTCGCGGTCACCCTGCCCGGTGGGCTGGCCGCCCTCGACGCCGGGCTCGCTGTCGGGGGCACGGTCCGTCGGCGGGTCCGCGGGCGTCTCCGCCCCCTTCTCGCCCGCCATCGAGTCGCTGGGTTCCTGCTCGGAGCCGGCCGCGGCGCGGTCGCGCTCGGCCTCGGCGGGCTTGGACGAACCGCCCGCCGCGCTGACCGACGGCTGCTCCTGGGCGGAGGGCGTGTCGGGTGTCGGCGAGAGCACCTGCTCGGCGAGCTCGCTGGCCGCCCCGGTCTGCTGCTCGGCGAGGTCCTCGATCTTCGAGGCGGTGGTCGGGTCCATCTCGGCGGCGTGGTCCTCGGGCCGCCCGGTCGGCTCGCCGCCGAGCTTGGCCTGGTTGCGGAACGCCTGGCCGCCGTGCCCGAACGGGTCGCCGCCCGGGTGCGTGACGGGCAGGTCGGTCTCGCCGGTCCGGTAGGCCGGCGGCACCTCGGCGGTGGCCTGCAGGCGCGCCGCCTCGACCAGGTAGGCGTCGGTGCCGTCCTCGATGCCCGACAGCTGGCGCTCGACACCCCGGAACCTGTCCGGCACCTCGTTGGACCAGTTGGACACCGGCGGGTCCCCGGCCTTGGCCTTGTCGAACAGTTCCATCGCCTGCTCGTGGCTGACTGGGCCGTACATCTCGTAGTTGATCTGCACGACCGGGGCCGCGTCGCAGATGCCGAGGCACTCCGCGTGCTCGACCGTGACGCCGGCCCCCTCGTCGGTGTGGTGCGCACCGCCGCAGCGCTCGACGTAGGCCTCGTAGATGTCCTGGGCACCCGCGATCTTGCAGGTCGGGTTGGTGCAGACGCTCAGCAGGTAGTCACCCACCGGCTGGCGCTTGAACATGGTGTAGAACGTCGCCACGGCCCCGACCTCGGCCTTCGTCAGGCCGAGGACCTGCGAGCACAGGGCGATGCCGTCCTCGCTGACGAAGCCCTCGTCGGACTGGACCAGGTGCAGCATCGGCAGCAGGGCGGAGCGCGCGACGGGGTAGCGCATGGCCAACGCTCGCGCTTCCTCGCGCGTGGTCTCGGAGATGGGCACGGGTGCGTGCTCCTCGGGGTGAAGGCGGTGCGGTGGGTGGCGAGGCGTTACCGGTCGACGCCACCCATGATCGGGTCGAGGCTGGCGACGACCACGATCACGTCGGAGATCGCGTGGCCGCGGCTCATGTCGTCCATCGCTTGGAGGCCCACGAAGGACGGGTCGCGCAGGTGGACGCGGTAGGGCTTGTTCGTGCCGTTGGAGGTCAACGCGCAGCCGAGCTCGCCACGCGGCGACTCCACGGTCGTGTAGACCTGGCCGGCGGGCACGGTGAAGCCCTGGGTGACGAGCTTGAAGTGGTTGATCAACGACTCCATCGACTCGCCCATGATGTGGCGGATGTACTCCGGGTCGTTGCCGATGCCGTCGGGCCCGAGCGCCTGCTGGGAGGGCCAGCGGATCTTCTTGTCGGCGACCATGACCTCGCCGCCGGGCAGCGTGTCCAGCGCCTGACGGATGATCCGCAGCGACTGACGCATCTCCTCGACGCGGACCAGGTAGCGGGCGAACGAGTCGCCTGCGGTCTCCGTCGGGACCTCGAAGTCGTACTGGTCGTAGCCGGCGTAGGGCGAGGCCTTGCGCAGGTCGTGCGGCACGCCGGCGGCGCGCAGCAGGGGCCCGGTCACCCCGAACGCCAGGGCGTCCTCGGCGGTGAGGACGCCGATGCCGCGCAGCCGGTCGTTGAAGATCGGGTTGCGGGTTAGCAGGTCCTCGAGCTCACCGATCTTGCCCGGCAGGTACTCGAGCAACGACTCGCAGCGCTCGACGAAGTCCTCGGTCACGTCCTGGGCGAGCCCGCCGGGGCGGAAGTAGGCGTGGTTCATCCGCAGCCCGGACTGCGACTCGAACAGGTCGAGGATGTGCTCGCGGGCGCCGAACCCGTTGGTCATGACGGTCGTGGCGCCGAGCTCCATCCCGCCGGTCGCCAGCCAGACGAGGTGGCTGGAGATGCGGTTGAACTCGGACAGGATCACGCGCACGGCGTCGGCACGCTCGGGCACCTGGACGTCGAGGAGCTTCTCCACGCCCATGCAGTAGACCCACTCGTTGAAGAGCGGGGCGACGTAGTCCATGCGCGTCACGAACGTCGAGCCCTGCACCCAGGTGCGGTACTCCGCGTTCTTCTCGATGCCGGTGTGCAGGTAGCCGATGATGGGCGCGACCCGCAGGACGGTCTCGCCGTCGAGTTCCAGCACGAGGCGCAGCACGCCGTGCGTCGACGGGTGCTGCGGCCCCATGTTGACGGTGAGGGTGTCGTCCTCGATCGCGTCGACGACGGTCTCCCAGTCCGCCCCCTCGACGAACAGCTCGTTGGGGTCGTCGACGCGGGTGCCCGCGGCCGGCATCTCGCGGTCGCCGGGCTCCGTGGAGACGTTGCCGGTCTGTGGGTCCTGGTCGAGACTCATTCGACCACCTCGCGGAGGTTGCGCTCGTGCGGCGGCGGGATGAACTTGTCGTTCTCGTAGTCGATCTCGACGCCGCCCAGCGGGTAGTCCTTGCGCTGGGGGTGTCCGAGCCAGTCGTCGGGCATGAGGATGCGGATCAGGTTCGGGTGGCCGGTGAACTCCACCCCGAACATGTCGTAGACCTCGCGCTCGTGGAAGTTCGCGGTCGGGTAGATCGAGGTGACCGACGGCAGGCGGGCGGCGTCGTCGGGGGTGCCGACCGAGAGGCGCAGCCAGTGGTTGCGGCGCACCGAGCGCAGGACGTAGTCGACCTCGATGACGCCCTGCTCGCGCGACACGCGGTACTCGGGCCAGCCCGTGGTCGAGATCTGGCGCTCGATGACGTGGTCACCGGCGGGCCAGTGCACGCCGGAGAGGTCCGACAGCAGCTCGCAGGCGAGTTCCTCGTCGTCGCGGCAGAAGGTCATCACCTCGACGAGCTGGTCCGGCTCGACGAAGATCGTGAGCTCGCCGCGGTGCTCGTCGACGCGCAGTCCGGGGAAGCGGGCGAGCACCCGCTCGCGGAGCTGGTCGTTGGTGAGCGACGCACCAGCGGTGCCGTGACCGGGCGCCGGCAGCGTCGTGCCCAGCCGGCCGGTCATCTCCGGGCCGGGCATGCCGTCGGGGTCGTAGGCGGTGCTGCCGCTCATGAGCGCGCCGCCTTGTCCGCGAACTCCTCGCCGCGGACCTTGGCGTGCAGCTTGAGGATCCCGTCCATCAGCATCTCCGGACGTGGCGGGCAGCCGGGCACGTACATGTCGACCGGCACGACGTGGTCGACGCCCTGCACCAGCGCGTAGTTGTTGAACATGCCGCCCGAGGTCGCGCAGACCCCCATCGAGATGACCCACTTGGGGTCCGACATCTGGTCGTAGATGCGGCGCAGCACGGGGGCCATCTTGTTCGACAACCGGCCGGCGACGATCATCAGGTCGGCCTGGCGCGGCGAGGCGCGGAACACCTCCATGCCGAAGCGCGCCATGTCGTGGCGGGGCCCGCCGGCGCTCATCATCTCGATCGCGCAGCAGGCCAGCCCGAAGGTGGCCGGCCACATCGAGGTCGAGCGGCCGTAGTTGACGAACTTCTCCAGGTTCGTCAGCAGGACGCCGTTGGGGAGCTTGCTCTCTAGTCCCATTCCAGGCCTCCACGGCCGAGTTCGTACACGAAGGCCACACCCAGGATCACCACGAAGATCCCCATCTGGGCCAGGCCGAACCAGCCGAGCTCGCGGAAGACGACCGCCCAGGGGTAGAGGAACACCGCCTCGACGTCGAAGATCAGGAAGAGCATCGCCACCATGTAGAACTTGACGGTGAAGCGCGTGCCCTTGATCTTCGCCAGCGGTTCGTTGCCCGACTCGTAGGCGCCGAGCTTTGTGGGGTTGGGCGCCTTGGGGCCGATGTAGGCACTGGTGATCGCGCCGCCGGCCGCGAAGAGCATCGCCAGCCCGAACAGCAGCAGGATCGGGAAGTAGTCGGAGAGCACGTCAGTGCCTTTCGGCGTTCGGCCCGACCGCGATCGGGCGAAGGCAGCACGGCGGGGGAGGCGCAGCCCCGGAAACGGCCGTCACGGTAGGGCCGTGCGGACGAACGCCGCAAGGCGCGTGCCGGTCAGCCGTCCGGGGCCGCTGTCCAGTCGGGCAGGGCGTGGCGCCGTGCCGCCGGCAGAGCGTGCGCAGCGGGCTCATGCCGCCGGCGCCAGACGCTGGAGGGTGTTGATGATGACGTCCTTGGTGTCGGCCGGCCGCGCGTCTGTCAGGTGCGCCATGAGCTTGAACACCAGCTCCATGAGCGGCCGGTACGGCATCCCGTACTCCGTGCACACGTGCATGACGGCCGGGTGCCCGACCAGCTCGGCGAACACCTTGCCGAGCGTGTAGTAGCCGCCCCAGCGCCGGCGCAGCTCGGCGTCGTAGGCGTCGAGGTCGGCGGTCCGCTTGGTGGTCAGCGCTCCGTCGACCACCTCGGCGGCGAGGCGGGCGGCCTCCATCGCGTAGGAGATGCCCTCGCCATTGAAGGGGTTGACCATGCCGCCGCTGTCCCCGACGAGCAGGACGCCGCGCTGGTGCAGCGGGGTGCGGTTGAACCCCATCGGGATGGGCCCGGACCGGATGCGGTCGGTCCGGTTGTCCTCGGTCGTCTCCCACTCGTCGGCCAGCCCACCGGCCCAGGACGTCAGCAGCTTGCGGTAGCTGACGGCCTGGAAGTCCTTCGAGGTCGACAGCAGGCCGAGCCCGACGTTGAGCGTCCCGTCGTCGAGCGGGAAGATCCACCCGTAACCCGACAGCAGGTCGCCCTCGGCGTCGCGCAGGTCGAGGAACGAGCTGATCCACGGATCGTCGGCGCGCGAGGAGCGGTAGTAGGTGCGCGCCGCGACGGCCATGGGCCGGTCCTCGCGGCGTCGCACACCGAGAGCGCGGGCGAGGCTGCCGCTGGCGCCGTCCGCGGCGATGACGACGGGTGCCCGGACGATGCCCTCCCGCCCATCGGCGTCGCGCCAGGTCACGCCGCTGACGCGGGACTCGCTGGGGTCACGCCAGACCGGCCCGGTGACGGTGACGCCCTCGTGCAGGCGGGCGCCGCGGCGCTGGGCGAGGCGGGCGACGGCCTCGTCGAAGACCTTGCGGGTCGCGGTCGCACCCCAGCCGGGCCAGTCGTCGAGGTCGGGCCACGGCAGTTCCATGACGGTGTGGCCGCCGTGGATGCGCAGGCCCTTCTGGGTCGCCCAGCCCTCGATGCGGCCGTTGGCCTCGTCGACCATGCCGAGCTCCAGCAGCTCCTTCACGACCCGCGGGGTCAGCCCGTCGCCGCAGACCTTGTCGCGCGGGAAGGCGTCCTTCTCCAGGAGCACCACGTCCCGACCACGGGCGACGAGGTGGGCCGCGACGGCGGCACCGCCCGGGCCGGCGCCCGCGACGACCACGTCCGCGTGCGTGACGGGGGCCAGCGCGTCGCTCGTCCCGGCGACGACGGCCGGGGCGTTGGCGTCGCGTGCCATGGTCGACTCCTCGCGCGCGGGGTCAGCGGGGTGGGACGGCGGGTGCGCTCGGCGGGGGACGCCGCGGCGGACCGGTGCCAGCGGTGCACCACGGGTTCGCGGCCGACCGTGCCGTGTCCCGCTCCAGCGGGCTGCGCGGCGGGCCGACCGCCCGGCAGACGCTGCTCGTGAACGCCTTCACAAGCGCTCCCACAGTCTAGCCACTCACGCCGAGGCCGTGGGACGCCGGTTTCGCGGCGACGCGATGGGCGGCCGGGCGTGGCGGGCCCGGGCGCGGCCGACGCTACGGCCGGCCGTGCATGGTGCCGACGAGCGCAGCCAGGTCGTCCACCGACACCCGCGCCACCGGTCGCGGCGGATCGGGAACGGTGGCCGTGCCGTGCTGATCGAGCGCGATCCGCAGCGTGGCCGGCGCGGCGCTGCCATCGGCGTCGAGTTGCACCTCGACGTCGGTGACGCGGGCGTCTTCGACCGTGATCCGTCCGGTGGCCTCGTCGGGGACGTCGTGACCGAGCACCGGCGAGCCGAGGTGCGCCGCCACCGCCGCCCGCAGCGCCGCCAGGTCCACGCGGACCGTGTAGCGGCGCGCCGCCCCGTCGACGTCGACCTCGACCACCGCCGCGGCGGCGTCCCAGGCGTCCGCGAGTTCGGCGGCGTCGCCGGCCCGGCCGTGGTGGTCGTCAAGACCTTCCAGAGCGATCCAGTCGCCCCCGTAGCCGGCCAGCAGCGCGGCGCGCTCCTCGCCGGTCACACCCTTGGCGTCGAGCAGCGGCCCGATGACGGCCTCAGGATCCGCGCCCTCCGGGATGCCGAGCACGTCGGCCAGTCCGACACGCACCAGCGGGTCGCGCCCGGGGGCGGCGTGGATCTCGAACAGTGGCGGGGTGCCGTCCACCTCGACGGCCGCCGCGACCTCGCCGTCGCCCGCGCGCGTGCCGGTGAGGCGGGCGTCGCGCAGCAGTCCGGCCACCTCGGCGGGGGCGGGCGCGCCGTCCAGGCCGTCGACCCATACCTCGAACGCGAAGGCGTCGTCGAGCGTGGCCGCGACGGCCTCCGCCAGCGCCTCCTGCGGGTCGCTCTGCGCCGTGACGGCTTCGCCGCGCAGGTCCGCCGTCCCGCCGCAGGCGGTCACCACGATGGTGAGCACCATCGCCGTCAGGGCCGCCCGCATGCGTCTCATGGTGTCCGGAACCCCCGGTGCACTGCCACGATGCCACCGGCCAGGTCCTTCACCTGCACCTGCTGGTAGCCGGCCGCGGTGATCCAGTCGGCGATCGTGCGCCGGTCCGGCCACGCCAGGATCGAGTCGGCGAGGTAGCGGTAGGCCGCCGGTGACGACGAGACGACCTTCGCCATCGCCGGCAGCAGGCCGACGAGGTAGCGGCGGTACACCTCGCGGAACGGCGGCCAGGTCGGGTTGGCGAACTCGCACACGACGACGCGGCCGCCCGGACGGGTGACGCGGGCGAACTCGCCCAGCGCCCGCTCGGGATCGGGCACGTTGCGGAGCCCGAACGAGATCGTCACGGCGTCGAAGGTCGCGTCGGGGAAGGGCAGCGCCTGCGCGTCGCCGTTGACCCAGGTGACGTGGTCGTGCCCGCGGCGGGCACCCTCGGCCAGCATGTTGAACGACAGGTCCAGCGCGGTGACGTGACGGGCACCGCGGGCGACCAGCTCCACGGCGACGTTGCCGGGACCGGCGGCGACGTCCAGCACGTGCGCGGCCAACGGCTGGGCGGCGTCGGCGGTCACCCGGCGCCAGTGCGCGTCCTGGCCCAGCGAGAGCGCGGCGTTGGCCAGGTCGTAGCGCGGCGCCACCTCGTCGAACATCGCCTGGACGAGCGCGGCGTCCTTGCCCTCGCGGCCGGCGGCGGGCAGCACCCCCTCCCCCGCCGGGGACGGGCGCGTTCCGTCGTGGGTCGAGGTCAACGGCGGGCCTTGTCGGGCGGGCCGGGCGGCGCCGGCGTGACGGTGGCGCGGTGCGTCCCCCGAGGCTACTGCACGACCCGTCGGTCCACGTCTCGGCGGCGGTGGCGCGTGCGGGGCTCGCGTAGCCTGCGGACGGCGGGCCGCCCACCACCGGCGGTCCGAACTCCCTTCTCGTCCTCCTCCCGTCCCCGACCGCCGAGCGACCGATGTCCTCCCCCGCCGAGCGTGACCTGGACGCTCCCGACGCCGCCCTCGCGCAGGCCGTCGAGCGCCCGCCGGCGTCACTGGCGGCCGACGACGACCTCGAGGCCCCGTACGACCTCGACGACCTGGCGGCCGAGGTCGGCGCCGGGCGTGCGCTGCTGGACGCCGTCGCCCGGACCGGGCTGCTGCTGCCGCACCACGTGGACGAGCAGGGTGTGGCGCGCTACTCGGCGGCGGACGTGGCCGCGGTCCGGGCGGGACTGACCCTCCTGGAGGCGGGGTTGCCGCTGGGCGAACTGCTGGATCTGGCCCGCCGCACGGACACGGCGGTGCGCGAGGTCGCCGGGGCCGCCGTCGACGCGTTCCTGCGCTTCGTCCGCGACCCGGTGCGTGGCACGGCGGCCAGCGAGGACGAGGCCGCAGCGCGGCTGGTCACCGCGTACCAGCAGATGCTGCCGGCCACGGAGCGGCTGGTGGCGCACCACCTGCGCCGCCGGGTGCTGTCGGAGGCCGCCCAGCGAATTCCCGGCGCGATGGCCGAGGCCGGCGGCGCGGAGGCCGGCAGTGGGGAGGCCGGCGACGCGGAGTCCGGCGGTGCGGAGCCCGGCGACGCGGAGTCCGGCGGTGCGGAGGCCGAGGGCGCGTGAAGCTCCGGGTCCGCACCGCTGCGCTGGATGACCAGCGTCCCCTGCTCGGCCTGCTCCCGCGGGCCGCGGACGGCACGGGCCCGGCCGACGCGGTCGCCTGGGTGCGGACCACCACGCGCCGCGACGGCCCCGCCGACGAGGGGTTGGTCGGGTGGGGCACCGCCGTGCGTGTGGCTCCCGGTGCGGGCGCGGACCGTTTCGCCGCCGCCGAACGGGCGCTGCACCACCTCGACGTCGAGGTGGACGACGAGGTCGGCGCGTTCGGCACGGGACTGGTGGGGTTCGGCTCGTTCGCCTTCACCGACGCGGGCGCCGGCTCGGTCCTGGTCGTGCCGCGGGTGGTGGTCGGGCGCCGCGACGGGCGCACGTGGCTGACGACCGTCGAGGGGGTCGACGGCCAGCCGTCCGCGTTTCTGCCCTCGCTGCCGCCGCCCGGCGCCCGGCTGGCGGAGCCGGCCCGCGACCGGGCGCGATTCGCCGGTTCCTCGAAACCGGACCTGTACTGGCTCGAGGCCGTCGCCGCGGCGATCGAGCGGATCCGGGCCGGCGCCGCGGACAAGGTCGTACTGGCCCGCGACCACGCGGTGTGGTCGCAGGAGCCGTTCGACGCCGCGGACCTGGCCCGGCGGCTGAGCGGGCGATTCCCCAGCTGCCACACGTTCGTGGTCGACGGGCTGGTCGGCGCGACGCCGGAGCTTTTGCTGTCGCGGCGCGGCTGCGAGGTGTTCTCCCGGGTGCTGGCGGGCACGACCGGCCGCAGCGACGACGAGGCCGAGGACGCCGCCCTGGGCGCCGCGCTGCTGGCCTCGGCCAAGGACCAGGAGGAGCACCGGTTCGCGGCCGAGTCCGTTCGCGACGTGCTGGCGCCGCTGACGACCGGCCTCGTGCACGACGACACCCCGCGGTTGCTGCGGCTGGACAACGTCCAGCACCTGGCGACGGCGTTCACCGGGCGGCTGTCGTCGGCTCGCACCGCGCTGGAGGTGGTCGCGGCGTTGCACCCGACGGCGGCGGTCGGGGGCACGCCGCGCGACCGGGCGGTCGGGATGATCGCGGAGCTGGAGGGCATGGACCGTGGCCGCTACGCCGCCCCGGTCGGGTGGACCGACCTCGCCGGCGACGGCGAGTGGGGCATCGCCCTGCGCTGCGCCCAGCTCGACGGCGCACGCGCCCGCCTGTTCGCCGGGGTCGGCGTGGTGGCGGCGTCGTTGCCGGAGGCCGAGCTCGAGGAGACCCGCCTCAAGCTGCTGGCCATGCAGGCGGCCCTCGGTGAGGACCCCATCGCCTGACACCGCTTGCCGCGTCGCCGGGCAGGCCGCGCGCCCGCGAGTCGGAATGCGCATGCGTGCATCCTGGCGCGCACGGGGTGCGGATGCGGGTGCACGCATCGGGGCGGCGGCGCGACGCCGCGGAGCAGGTGGGTCGCGGGGTCGCCAGCCCGGGTCAGGCCAGTTCGTCGAGGGCGGCGGCCACCTCGCGGCTGATGCGGCGGTGCAACGCCAGGTTCTGCTCGCGGTCGGTGCGCACGTGGACGAGGTGGATGCCGCCGGCCTCGCGGGCGGCGTCGACGGCCGGCAGGAGCTCGGCGGCGGTCGTCACCGGCTGGTGGCCGAGGTGGTGCAGCCGGGCCAGGTCGGCGAGGTCGCGCCCGTGCGGGGTGCCGAACACCCGCTCGAACGAGCCGGAGAAGGCGTGCTGCGGCAGGAACGAGAAGATGCCGCCGCCGTCGTTGTCGACGACGACGATCGGCAGGTCGACCCGTTCCACGTCCGGCGCGAGCAGGAAGCCGTTGGCGTCGTGCAGCAGCGACAGGTCGCCCGACAGCGCCACGGTCGGCCGCTCCCCCGACAGCGCCACCCCCAGCGCCGTCGACACGAACCCGTCGATCCCGGAGGCGCCGCGGTTGGCCACGACCCGCAGGTGCTCGCGCGGGGCCAGGAACTGGTCGAGGTCGCGGACGGGCATCGAGGACGCGACGACCAGCGTGGTGCCGTCGGGCAGGCCGGCGCCGAGGTCACGGGCGACGCGCGGCTCGGTCGGCCGGTCGTCGGCGTCGAGCACCTCGTCGATCACCTTGCGGACCCGGCGGTCGGCGCTGCGCCATCGGTCCATCCAGTCCGAGCCGGCCGGGACGGCGAGGTGGTCTCGGAGGGCCGCGACCGTGAGCTCCACGTCGGCGACGAGTAGTTCGCCGATGGCCCGGTCCGGGTCCTGCCAGGCACCGTCGGGGTCGATCAGCAGCTGCGGCACGTCCGGGCCCAGCAGTGCGGCGAGGTTGCGGGACAGCCCCGTCCGGCCGATGCGCAGGACCAGCTCCGGGCGGTGCGCGCGGGCGAAGCCGGCGTGGCCGAGCAGATGGTGCGCGGTGCCAACGACCTGTTCACCGCTGCGCAGGTTCGAGGTCGGCTCCGCGACGACGGGCCAGCCGGCGGCCCGGGCCAGGTCCAGGGCCGGGCCGGCGTGCGCGGTCGTCTGCCCGGCGACGACCAGGCCACGCTCGGTGCCGGCGATGCGGGCGCCCAGCGACGCGAGCTCGGCGGCCGGGGCGTGGCGCGGCGCCCGGTCGACGACCACCCACGGACGGCGGCCGGCCCGGCCCTCCAGCGGCTGGCGGAACGGTACGTCGGCGGCGGCGCGGCCGTCGTCGGTCAGCGGCACGGTCGGTTCACGGAACGGCAGGTTGACGTGCACGGGGCCGGCCGGGCCGGACAGCCCCCCGGCCTCGGCCAGGGCACGGCAGACGGTGGCTCGCCAGTAGGCGACGGCTCCCGGGCGGTCCTCTGGCACGCCCACCTCGACGAACCAGCGCACCTGCCGGCCGAAGATGCCGAGCTGGTCGATGGCCTGGTTCGCGCCGGTCTGGCGCAGTTCCGGCGGCCGGTCGGCGGTCAGCAGGACCAGCGGCACGTGACCGGTGTCGGCCTCGACCAGTGCCGGGTGCAGGTTGGCGACGGCGGAGCCGCTGGTCACCACGACCGGTGCGGGCCGGCCCGTGGCGCGGGCGAGGCCGACGGCGAGGAAGCCGGCCGAGCGCTCGTCGATCTGCACGTGCAGGCGGACGCGCGGGTCGTCGTGCAGCGCCATCGCCAGGGCGGTCGAGCGCGACCCGGGCGCCAGCACGGCGTCGGTGACGCCACCACGGGCCAACTCGTCGACGAGCACGAGCGCCAGGGCGTGCGACGGGTTGGCGCCGGCGTCCATCATCGGCTGCCTTCGCCGCCGGCGGTGTCGCCGGCCTGGTGCGCGTCGTCGGCCTGCTGGGCGGCGGCCAGGTGGGTGGCGGCGGCCTGGAGCCGGTCGAGGAGGTCCATCGTCAGCTCCGGGTCGGGTGCGGCCTGGTCCAGCATCGCCGGGTCGGGAGCGACCCGCCGCACCGGCAGGGTGCCGTCCTGCGGCAGCAGCGGCCGGTCCGTGACGTCGGCCGCCAGCAGGCTGCCCGTGCCCAGCCCGCAGGCGTAGGGCAGTTCGGGCAGCGCCGCGGCCAGCGCGACCCCGGCGGCCAGGCCGACCGACGTCTCCAGCGCCGACGACACGACGGTCGGCAACCCGGCCGCGTCGATCACCTCCAGCGCGCGGTGCACGCCGCCCAGCGGCTGCACCTTGACCACCAGCACGTCGGCGGCGTCCAGGCCGGCGATCCGCAGCGGGTCCTCGGCCGTGCGCACCGACTCGTCGGCCGCCAGCGGCACGTCCACCCGACGCCGCAGCTCGCGCAGCTCGTCGAGGGTCGCGCACGGCTGCTCGACGTACTCCAGCCCGCCCGCCGCACGATCCAGCCTCGTCACCGCGAGCACGGCCGACTCGACGTCCCAGGCGCCGTTCGCGTCGACGCGCACCCGACCGTCCGGGCCCAGTGCGTCGCGGACCGCCGACACGCGTGCGAGGTCGTCGGCGAGGTCCTGGCCGGTCTCTGCCACCTTCACCTTGGCGGTCCGGCAGCCGCTGGCGGCCACCAACGCGAACGCCCGCTCCGGGTCCACGGCCGGCACGGTGGTGTTGACCGGCACGCGGTCGCGGACCGGCGTCGGGAAGGGGACGGTGGCCGCCTCCTGCGCCGCCGCGAGCCACCTCGACGTGTAGGCGGGCCCGTAGTCCGGGAAGGGCGAGAACTCGCCCCAGCCCGCGGGGCCCTGCAGCAGCACACCCGCACGCGTGGTGACGCGGCGGAACCGCAGCCGCATCGGCACGACGAACGGGCGCAGCAGGCCGATCTCGTTCATGCCAGCCCCGCCGCGGTCGGGGTGAGGCCGGTGGCGTTGGCCAGGGCGGCGGCGAACAGCACGGCGTAGGCGAGCTGCCCCTTGGCGGTGGCCTCCAGCGCCTGGATCAGCCGCGGCCCCGACGTCGCCGGGTGGCGGACGGTGGCGACGCCCGGCCACAGCACCACGACGCTCAGCAGCGGCGCGAGCAGCCAGCCGTCCGAGGTGACGACCGCCAGCACCGGCAGCAGCAGGAAGGCGACCGCGACCAGGGCGACGTACAGCCGGCGGGTGCCGGCATCACCCAACCGGACGGCGAGCGTCACCTTGCCCGCCTCACGGTCGGTCGGGATGTCGCGCAGGTTGTTGACCACGAGCAGCGCGGTCGCGAGGCAGCCCATCGGGATCGCCGCCAGCACGGCGATCAGGGTGATGGTCTCGTCCTGCGCGTACGCGGAGCCGACCGTCGCGACCAGCCCGAAGAAGACGAACACGAACAGCTCACCGAGCCCGGCGGACGCGTAGGGCCGCGGTCCGCCGCTGTAGCCCAGTGCGGCCAGCATCCCCGCCGCACCCACCAGCAGCAGCTCCCAGCCCGCCAGCGCCGCCAGCGCCAGACCCGCGACGGCCGCGATCAGCAGGGACGCGGCGATGGCGCGCTTCATGTCGCCGGGCGCGATCAGGCCGCTGGCCACGGCCCGGCGGGGGCCGACACGCGCCTCGGTGTCGACGCCGCGCACGCCGTCGAAGTAGTCGTTGGCGTAGTTGACCGCGACCTGCAGCGCGAGAGCCACGAGCAGCGCGAGCACGAACCGCACGAACGACACGTCGGTCAGCGGCGTGGCCGCGGCGGCGGTCCCGACGAGCACCGGCGCGACGGCCGCCGGCAGCGTCCGCGGTCGTGCCGCCTCGAGGTAGGGGTTCATCAGTAGTGGTACGGGAAGCCGGACCAGTCGGGATCGCGCTTCTCCAGGAACGCGTCGCGTCCCTCCTGCGCCTCGTCGGTCATGTAGATCAGGCGGGTCGCCTCGCCGGCGAACACCTGCTGACCGACCAACCCGTCGTCGGTGAGGTTCATCGCGAACTTGAACATGCGGGTGGCGGTGGGCGACTTGCCGTTGATCTTCGCCGCCCACGCGAGCGCGGCGTCCTCCAGCCGGTCGTGGTCGACGACGAGGTTCACCATCCCCATGCGGTGGGCGTCCTCGGCGGAGTACTCGTCGCCGAGCAGGAAGATCTCGCGGGCGAACTTCTGCCCGACCTGCTTGGCGAGGTAGGCCGACCCGAACCCGCCGTCGACCGAGGCGACGTCGAGGTCGGTCTGCTTGAACCGGGCGTGCTGCCGGCTGGCGATCGTGAGGTCCGCCACCACGTGCAGGGAGTGCCCGCCGCCGGCGGCCCAGCCGGGCACCACGCAGACGACCGCTTTGGGCATGAAGCGGATCAGCCGCTGCACCTCGAGGATGTGCAGCCGGCCGGCACGCGCCGGATCGATGGTCTCTGCGGTCTCGCCCTCCGCGTAGCGGTAGCCGTCGCGGCCGCGGATGCGCTGGTCACCACCGGAGCAGAACGCCCAGCCGCCGTCCCGGGGCGAGGGCCCGTTGCCCGTCAGCAGCACGCAACCGACGTCGGGCGTCATGCGGGCGTGGTCGAGCGCGCGGTACAGCTCGTCCACGGTGTGCGGCCGGAAGGCGTTGCGGACCTCGGGCCGGTCGAACGCGATGCGCACCGTGCCGCGGTCGACCACCGTCCCGCCGGCGTCGGGGCCGACCTCGCGGTGGTAGGTGATGTCGGTGAAGTCGAACCCGTCGACGACACGCCAGCGGCTGGGATCGAAGGTTTCGGAGACCACGCTTCTGGTTCGCCTCTCTGGCCGGAGCACTCCGGCTCTACGCTAACACCGACGCGGAACCGCTCCGCGTGTCGCTGCCCCGCCGCGCCGCCACCCCTGCGACGCCGGCCACGTCCCGCCGCGACGTCCTCCCCTGGAGGTTCGAGGTGCCCGCTCGCCTGGTCGCCCTCCGGCTGCCGCCGGAGCGATTCCTCGACGAACTCGACCGCGTGTGGTCCGACGGCGACGCCGTGCTGCCGCTGTCCACGACCGCGCCGGCGGCGACGCTGCAGCGCACGCTGCGGGCGTTGCGGCCCGCGTTGCTGCGCCGCCTGGACGACGCCGGCGACCTCGTCGACGAGCCGCTCGCCGACGCGCCACCGATCGCGGATGGCACCGCGCTGGTGGTGGCGACGTCGGGCTCGACGGGCCAGCCGAAGGGCGTCGTGCTGCCCCACGAGGTCCTGCAGGCCTCGACGGCCGCCAGCACCGCGCGCCTGGGCTGCGAGCCCGGGGAACGGTGGCTGCTGGCGCTGCCGATCCATCACGTTGCCGGTATCCAAATCGTGCTGCGCTCGCGGGCGCTGGGAACGGAGCCCGACGTCACGCCGCCGGGCGGCGACGACCTCGGCGACAGCGAGGCACAGCACGTCTCGCTGGTGCCGACCCAGCTCACCCGGCTGTTGGAGGCCGGTGTCGACCTGAGCCGGTTCCGCACCGTGCTGCTCGGCGGTGCCCGGCCGGAGCCGGCGCTGCTCGACGCCGCGCGCGAGGCGGGCGTCCCTGTCGTGGTGTCGTACGGCATGACGGAGACGGCGGGCGGGTGCGTCTACGACGGCCGGCCGCTCGACGGCGTCGAGGTGGACGTCACCGGCGACGGCGACGGTCGCATCCGGGTGCGCGGTCCCCTGCTCGCGACCGGGTACCGGACCCGCCGCGGCACCCAGCCGCTGGTCGACGAGGACGGCTGGTTCGTCACCGGCGACCACGGCCGCCTGCGCCAGGACGGCACGTTGGAGGTCTTTGGCCGCGTCGACGACGTGATCGTCTCCGGCGGGATCAACGTGCCGGCGCCGACCGTCGCCTCGGCGCTGCGCACCCATCCCCAGGTCCTGGACGTCGCCGTCGCCGGCCGCCCCGACCCCGAATGGGGCGAGGCGGTCGTGGCCGTGATCGTGCCCCGGGACCCCGACGCGCCCCCGACGCTGGACGAACTGCGCGAGCACGTGCGGCGCGAGTACCCGGCCTCCTATGCGCCCCGGGACCTGGTGGTCGTGGCGGCCCTGCCCCGCGACGCGATGGGCAAGCTGCCGCGCGCGGCGGTCAAGCTGCTGGCCGAGTGAGCGCACCGGGCGGCCGGCGGCGCCGGATCGTCGGCTCGCGCGTCGGGCGGGTCGCGCATCGGGCGGGTCGCGCATCGGGCGGGTCGCGCGCCGCGTCCCGCCCGTGCCCGGTCGGCATCCGGTCCACACCGGTCAGGTGCCCAGCTCCAGCACCATGACCGGGTCGCTGGTCGGCTGCGGCGAGCCGCCTTCCGGCTCCACCGTCACACCGATCGCGGCCGCCTCGGTGAAGTCGCCGGTCACCACCCGCGACACCCGGCCGCGGTCGTCGACGTCGAACACGCCCGCGGGCGTGGCACCGGCCGCGTCGATGACCCACAGTTCATACGTGTGCTCGTGCGGCGCCGGCGCCATGCCGTCGACCAGCAGGACCGCCTCACCACGGCTGGGCGAGAGCACGACCCGGCCGACCGAGCCGTCGGGCCCCTGCGTCTCCACCCACCGCGCGTCGGGGGCGGCCAGGATCTCCTCGTAGCGGACCTGCTGGTCCTGGAGCGAGTCGACGCGTCCGTACAGGTCGTTGACGAGCACCCCGACACCGATGCCCAGCACGACCAGCACGGCCGCCGCCGGGACCAGCAGGCGGCCCCACCACGGACGTCCGGTCGCCGTGCCGGTGCTGCCCGCACCATCGCCGGCACGTGGCCGCGGCGCCTCCTGGCGGGTGCGGTCGATCTCGTCCAGCACCCTGACCTTCAGGTCCGGCGGTGGCGGTTCGGCCGCGGCGCCGCCGAGGCGGGCGGCCGTGGCCAGCAGTTCGGCGACCTCCTGTGCGCAGGCGTCGCAGGCCTCGAGGTGCTGCTCGAAGAAGCGGCGCTCGTCGTCGTCGAGCGCGTCGGCGGCATAGGCGCCGGTCAGGGTGTGGATGTCAGCGGTCACGAAGCCACCCCCATCGCGTCGCGCAGTCGGATGAGGCCGTCGCGCATGCGGGTCTTGATGGTGCCGAGCGGCGTGTCGAGCAGCTCGGCCACCTCGCGGTAGGTGTAGCCCTTGTAGTAGGCGAGCTCCACGGCCTCGCGCTGCAGATCGGTCAGCGTGGCCAGCGCGGCGCGCACCTGCTCGTGCTCGAACGCCACCTCGACCTCCTCGGAGACCGCGTCGTACTCGCGCTGCTGCTGGCCCTGCCCGACCCGGTGCGTGCGGTCGCGGCTGGCCTGTTCCGACCGGACGCGGTCGATCGCCCGGCGGTGCGCCATCGTCAGGATCCAGGTGTGGGCGCTGCCCCGGTCGGGGTCGAAGCGGGCCGCGGTGCGCCACACCTCGACGAGCACCTCCTGGGCGACCTCCTCAGACTGTGCCGGGTCGCGAACCACCCGTCGCACGATGCCGTACACGAGTCCCGCGATGCGGTCGTACAGCGCGGCGTACGCGGCCTGGTCACCCCGCGCGACGTCGAGGAGCAGGTCGTCGTCGGTCGGCGCCGGCATGGTGGGCACGACGGGTCGCAGGCGGCGCTGGTCGCGCCGTGCGCCCTCGTGGGGAGGGTCGTCGCTCACCGTAGACCTCGCTCGTGTCACGCTGCCCCGGTCACGGTCCGGACGGGGCGTGCGAGACGAGTTCGGCGTGCAGGCTCCTACGGGTTGCCCCGTGCCTGTGGGTCACCACGGGGTCGTGCGACGTGCGCAGCCGAGGTTCGGTGCAGGTTCGCGTGCGGCGGTCGCGCGTCAGGACAGCCCGGCGTACGAGTGCAGCCCGACGAAGACGAGGTTGACGGCGTAGTAGGTGAACATCAGCACCGCGAACGCGCCGATCCCGATCCAGGCGGCGCCGCGGCCACGGGTGCCCCGCGTGGCGCGGGCGTGCAGGTAGGCCGCGTAGGCGATCCACGTCAGGAACGACGCGGTCTCCTTGGGGTCCCAGCCCCAGAAGCGGCCCCAGCTCTGCTCGGCCCACATGGCGCCGGCGATGACCCCGAAGGTCCAGGCGAAGAAGCCGAGGGCGATCGTGCGGTAGGCCAGCCCGTCGAGCGTGGACGCCTGCGGCAGGAACGGCACGAACCAGCGCGCGATGAGGGCGACGGCGACGAGCGTGAGGTTGACGGTCAGCGCCCGGGTCAGACCCTCGGACAGCGTGGTCGTAGGCGTCGCCACGAACACCCAGGAGACCGTCGAGGTGCCGAGGAAGGTGCCGACCGCCAGCTTCAGCGGCGAGATCGCGGTGCGCATGGCGCGGCGCTCGGCCTCCACGGGCAGCGACGTGGACCCGTGGTCCTCGTCGGGGGCGACGCGCCCGCTCAGCGCCTCGTCGGGGTTCCTGGCGCCGCTGTCCAGGTCGTCGCCCGGCACGCCTGGCGCAAGGTCCTTGATGTGGGCGGCGCCCACGGTGGACCGACCGGTGGGCACGGCGCGTGCGGCGGCCAGGCCCCGCTCGGCGGTGTCGCGCAGCAGATGCAGGCCGTTGAACAGGAACCCGACGGTGAAGATGCCGGCGGCGGTGACGATGACGCTGACGTGGAAGGTCCGCCACCAGGTGTCGAGGATCGGCATGAGGGGGCCGGGGTCGGCGTAGGTCAGCATGGCGGAGCTGACGACGACGGCCGCACCGAGCATCACGAAGCCGACCAGTTCGGGCTTCTTGCGCACGATCGTCAGGTAGATCAGCCCGGCCAGCGCGCCGGTGAGCGCCATCGCCGAGGTGAACTCGAACATGTTGCCCAGCGGCAGGCGGTCCTGTGCCAGGCCACGCACGATCTCGTGGGCGACGTGGGCAGCGACGGCGGTCCAGGCCAGCGCGATCCCGAGCCGCTGCAGCTTGGCGCCGGCGGGTGCCCCGCTGCGCGTGGTCGCCAGACCGGCCCGCGTCGTCAGCGAGTACAGGCACACGATCGCCGCGCTGACGTACAGCAGCAGCGTCACGGGGCTGTAGAGCAGCCGTGAGAGCTCGGCGAGCTGGTCCTGGCTCATGTCATCTCCTCGGAGACCGCGTCCGGCCCTCGTCCCCCACCGGGGCCTGGCTCGACACCGACCGGCGCTGGCGTCGCGCCGTCGGCGGGGTACGGCGTCGCGTCGAGTTGGCGGGCCAGCCGCTCGACCAGCGCCGCATGCTCGTCGTCGAAGGTCTGGGGACGCTGGAACGCGCGTCCGGCGACGGTCACGATGGTACGTCCGTCGCTGGCGTCACGCTCCGCCACCACCCACAGGCGGCGCCGGTAGGCGTACAGCGCCGGCCACAGGCCGGCCAGCAGCAGCCCGCTGGCCAGCAGCAGGTACGGGATCTGCGGGCGGGCGCTGACCTGGAAGCCGACCCAGCGGCGCAGCTCGACGAACCGGACCACGACCCCGTCGCCCATGTCCACCTCGGCGCCGGGGCGCAGCCAGGCCCCGCCGGCGGACTCGAGCTCGGACGTGTCCAGCTCGTTGATCGTCTGCGCCGTGCGGCCGAGCTGCAGGTCGCCGCGGAACATCTGGAACAGCAGCAGCGGGTCGTCGGCGAACGGCGCGCCGGTCGGGACCGGCTCGCCGGCCTCGTTGTCCGGCGCGTACGGATAGAAGAACACCGACAGGCCGACGTCCGGGTCGGCGGCGGGGGCCTTCACCGCGGCCCGGAAGTGCCCGCCGTCGGTGGCCGTGGCGGTCAGGAAGTTCTCGTAGACCAGCTCGCCGTCCACCTCGACCTGCACGAACGGCGCGTAGCCCCAGTCCAGCTGGTGGATCTTCATCCCGTCGACGACCAGCGGGCGGTTGCCCTCGATGACGGTCTGCTCGACGCTGCCGTCGCCGTGGGTCACCTCGACGTCCGAGCGGAACAGCGTGGGCTGGCCGGCGCCGGGGGCCAGCGGGTCGCGGACCCAGTCGACGTGGAACTGCTCGAGGTCGAGGATCCAGCCGCTGTGGCTGGCCTCGGACCACCAGCGGCCCGGCCCGTAGGTCCAGTAGGACACCGGCGTGTCGGCGAAGCGCTCGCCCTCGACCACGGCGCGTTGGCCCTCGAAGCTCAGCAGCTGGCCGAACACGATCGCCGCGAGCAGGACGTAGAAGCTGAGGTGGAACAGCAGGCTGCCGCCCTCGCGCGACCAGAGGCCCTTCTCCGCCGCGACCTGCGGGGGCGGACCGGCCGCGACGACGCCGTCGGCGCCGCGGGCCTCCTCGACGCGCACGCGCCACCGGGAGCCGCGCAACAGGTCGGCGGCGCTGCGGTGCGCCTCGTCGACCTCGCGGGTCGTCGACAGGCGCGCGACGACCTCCTGGCGGCCGGCGTTGCGGGTCAGCGGCGGGCGGCTGTGGCGCACCAGGCGGACCCAGGCGCGGATGCGTGGGATCAGGCAGGCGGTGAGGCTGAGGAACAGCAGCAGCAACAGGGCGAGGAACGCCGGCGAGCCGTAGACGTCGTAGCCGCCGATCAGGTCGATCAGCCCGGACACCGCCGTGCCGGGGCCCTCGGTGCCGGCACGCCAAGCGTCCACCGTGGCCGGGACGTTCGGTTCTTGCGGGACGATCGTGGCGATCAGCGTCTCCACGCCCAGCAGACCCAGCAGGTACAGGGCCGTGCGCATCCGCACCAGCCAGCGCCAGCCCATGACCACGGAGGACCAGACGAAGCCCAGTGGGCCGTCGCCGCCATCACGTGGGGGACGTACCTGCGGGTTCGCCTCGGGGGGCGCGGCGGAGTCGGTGCGGCTCACGGTGGGGACGGTACCTCGCGGGGTGGAGGGCTCAGATCGGCGGCTCGAAGCCGGTGATCAGCGGGCGCAGCAGGCGGATGAACTGGTCCCACAGTCCCGTCGCGATGGCCAGGCCGACCAGTGCCAGCAGTGAGCCGCCGGCGACCTGCAGCGTCCGGGCGTTGCGCTTGAGCACGTCCAGCGCACCCGACAGGCGGCGGAACATCAGCCCGAAGACGATGAACGGCACCCCGAGCCCGAGCGCGTAGACGAAGCCGAGGAAGGCGCCACGGGCCGACACGCCCTCGGTGACGCTGGCGGACATCGTCAGGATCGCCCCCGCGGCCGGGCCGATGCAGGGCGTCCAGCCGACCCCGAACACGAACCCGAGCACCGGCGCGGACGCCAGGCCGGTCGGTGCCCGGTCGCTGAGGCGGAACTCGCGCAGCAGCTTGCCGCTGGCCATCAGCACGCCGAGCACGAACACGACCGTGCCCATCGTCACCCGGGCCACCGTCGAGCGCGCCAGGATGTCGAACGCGGCCACGAACGAGCCGAGCATCACGAACGGGATCGCGAAGCCGACCACGAACAGCAGCGAGCCCAGCGCCACCCGGCCCCGCGCCCGCACCCCGCCGTCCGCGAGGTCCTCGCCCGACAGCCCGGTCATGAACGACAGGTAGCCGGGCACCAGCGGTACGACGCAAGGGCTCGCGAAGGACACCAACCCGGCCGTGAACGCGATCGCCGCCGCGACCAGGACGTTGGCGTCGAAGATGAGGGCCTGGACCGTCTCGCCCATGGCCTACGACCCCGCCGCGGCGGACGCCGGCTCGCCCGAGCGCGCCACCGCCTCGGCCAGCGCGGTCACCTCGATGGCGTCGCGCGGGGATCCGAACAGGCGCGCCGCCACCCGGCCCTGGTCGTCGAGGAACAACGTGGTCGGGATGGTCCGCGCGCCGACCCCGCCGTAGCGCGACGCGTAGACGTTGTCCGGGTCGAACAGGCTCGGATACGGGATGTCGAACTCGTTCTGGTGGGCCAGCGCGTTGGCGTGCGCGTCCTCGATGTTGACGCCCACGAACGCGACCTCGTCCTCGGGCAGCATGTCGAACGCCGCGTTCAGGTGGGGCTGCTCGACGCGGCACGGCCCGCACCACGACGCCCAGAAGTTCACGACGACGACCCGACCCTGCAGGTCCGCGATGGTGAACTCCTCGCCGTCCTCGCCCAGCACGGGCATGACGTCGGTCGGCGCCGGCTGCCGGTCCTCCTCGGCGATCGGGCACAGCCCCGGCCGCACCCCCGGCAGGGTCTCCTCGCACCCTGCCGCGCTGGAACTGCTGGTGCAGCCCACGGCGACGAGCGCGAGCACGAGCAGGAGCCCGGACCACGAACGGGCCCGACGAGGACGGGACACGACGGCGGTTCCCCTTGGGCGAAGCGAGCGAATCGCGGACCCCCAGGGTGCCCGTCCCCCGTCCGAACTGCCAACCCGAGCACCCCCAACACCGCCCGCCCGGCGCGCCGGAGCCCGGATGACCGCTCCGGGCCGTGATGGTCGCTTCTGCAGGGGTCGCTTCGCTCGCTCTCGGTGCGCGCCCTTAAGGCGCTCCGAGCCGTCCCGGAGCCCGACCGCTCCGGGGCTGTGGTGGTCGCCTGCGCAGGGGTCGCTTCG